>JAZSRX010000025.1:0-9672 GCA_045538685.1 Eubacteriales bacterium
ACATTTCTAAAACAAACAAATTTTAAGGAGAAAACAAAAAATGAGAAACACTAACAAAAAGGGTTTCACAATTGTTGAGCTTGTAATTGTAATAGCTGTTATTGCAATCCTCGCCGCAGTTTTGATCCCCACATTTAGCGGCATCATAGCCAGAGCTAACCTTTCTGCAGACCAGAAGGCAGAGCACGATATGAACACCGCACTTGCAATCGCAAATAACCCCAGCACTCTTGACGATGTAATCGACGCACTTATTGAGAACGGCTTCAACGGTGAGAACCTTGTTCCCGTATCTAAGGGTTATAGCTATGTTTGGTCCGAAACCGACAAGAAGATCTATCTTGTTAAGACTGACGAAATCACCGCTGATCAGGTAAACCTTGCAGACGGCGTTCAGTACATAGACGTTGTTGCTAACGATGCTACATCTCTTCTTGCTGCAGTTACCAACGGTAGCAAGGACATTAAGCTTTCTTCCAACGTTGACGTAACAAGCGGTTTGACTGTACTTGCAGGATCCGAAACAACCATCGATCTTGGTGGTAACACTCTTTCTACAGGTATGGCAGATGCAACTAAGCATCACTATGCTTTCGATATTCACGGAACAGTTACACTGACTAACGGTACTGTTGATGCTCGTGGTATCAAGATTTATGACGGCGGTAAGCTCATTATTGGTGAAGGTGCAACCGTAAATCACGTTGATGATAACGGTGGTGCTTGTCTCTGGGTTTATGAGGGTGCTGAGGTTGTTGTAGACGGCGGTACATTCATCGCATCTAAGGGCAAAAACACTGTTGCAACCGACCCCGCAGTTATCAGTAACTTTGGTGGTAAGATCACCATCAACGGTGGTAAATTCGAAACCACAAAGAGCTATGCTTATGCTATCAATAACTTCAGTGGCGAAATCGAAATCAACGGTGGCGAATTCAGCGGTTACAGAGGTGTTGTTGCTGCATCCGGTGGCAAGGTAACCATTAACGGTGGTGAGTTTGCTGTTACTGGTAATTACGCAACCGATTCCAATGTTGCTTATGTAATTTATGCTAATAATGGTAACGTAGTAATCAACGACGGTACCTTTACCGGCGGTGCAAAGACATATTGTGTTGATGGTGCAGGCACAGGTAGCATCACTCTTCCTGACGGAACAAAGCTTACTGCAGGACAGAGCAAGTAATTAAATAATAAGTTTATAAGTAACTTTACCCCGAGGATTTTTCCTCGGGGTTTCCTTTTTCCTTTTTATGTAAAAAAACATATTTATAATCAGAATTTTTCTTTAATTTTTCGTCTATAATTTTTTGGTGACTAAGTCACAAAAAAATATGTTGATTTTTTCATTTTTTAATGGTATAATAATTTCGTAAGGTAAAAGCTTACGTTAATACGGAATAATTTTAGAATATAAAAGGAGATTTTCAAAAATGAATCTTAAGGGATCCAAAACAGAACAGAATCTTATGACCGCTTTCGCAGGCGAGTCTCAGGCAAGAAACAAGTACACCTACTTTGCATCTGTTGCAAAGAAGGAGGGCTACGAGCAGATCGCGGCTATCTTCGAGGAGACCGCAAACAACGAGAAGGAGCACGCAAAGCTTTGGTTCAAGGCACTTGGCGGACTTGGAGACACTGCAGCAAACCTTCTTGCAGCAGCAGAGGGCGAGAACTACGAGTGGACCGATATGTACGACACCTTTGCTAAGGAAGCAGATGAAGAGGGCTTCAAGGCACTTGCAGCTCAGTTCAGAATGGTTGCAGCTATCGAGAAGACACACGAGGAGAGATACAGAAAGCTTCTTTCCAACGTTGAGATGCAGCAGGTATTTGAGAAGGCAGAGATGACTATGTGGGAGTGCCGCAACTGCGGTCACCTTGTAATGGGAACAAAGGCACCTGCAGCTTGTCCTGTTTGCGCTCATCCCAAGAGCTTCTTTGAGGTTCGTAAGGAAAATTATTAATTGATCTTTCAAAAGCTGTCACGAAAGTGGCAGCTTTTTTTATTTTAAAACTATATTTTGTTTTATATTGAATGAAGGTAGGTTTATGATATAATAGCAAAAAGAGACGAAAAGTAGGAAAAAATGAAAAGCTTACTTTACTTTATAATAGTGGTAACACATGATGTGAGGGCGGCATATGAATTTGCTGACAGAATAATCATGCTTAATAAGGGCAAAAAGACCGAAGATTTGATAAAAAAACATCACGATGATACAAATGAAATCAAGGTTGAACAGGAGAGACGTCTTAAAAATATGTTCTCGGAAAATCCAAGCGAAGAAATTTTGCCTTCACAAAAACAGGCACATTTTGAGAAGGCGGGCAGAATGCCTTTATCTTCTGCATTCTTTATAGCTTTTGCACAGCTGAAAAGAAAAATATCCTACACCGTACTTTCGATAATCATTTTTGCTATTATACTTGGCGGACTTGGAATTGTCAGAACCTGTGCAAGTTTTGACGGTGTTTCGTCATTTGCAAACTTAATCAAACGCGGCGATTTCCGTACGGTTGGACTTGCCACAGGTGAAATAAACGAGTATAATGATATAATCTACGAAGGCAAAGCATTTTCTTATGATGACTATGTTTCTTTGAAAAATAAATACGGCAATGCATATAAAGTATACAACTTCAGCTATTCCATAGAGAGATATGTTTATGATATCGAGGATATCAATAACAATAAAAAGAAGTTTACTAACATTCAGGGAATCTGTGAGCTTGACGGAGAGATGGGAGAGAGAGCTTGAGATGTTCTACGGTGCAAAGCTCGTCTTGGGAAGCTATCCTAAGACAAGTGCGGATGCGGTGGAAATCCTTATTTCAGACACTCTTGCGGATGATATTCTTTCGGCGGGTGCATACTTTGAGGATGAAATTGTATATCCGTCAGGTACTTATGACAGCATCATAGGCAAATCTTTAATTTATGAATCGGTAAAATTCAAGATTGTCGGCATTTATACCCACAGATATACCGATGTTGCTGCATCAGATAAAACAGGTATAGTTTACGATAAGTTGAGATTCTTTTCCTGGCAGTATGTATCTCCTGTTGCAATTACCAACGGCGGAGCCATAGAGAGACAGATAAAAAAGCATGATGCTTTTTCCGGGGTGCTCAATGTTGTTGATGACAATGTTGAAATTCCCCGTCAGATATCTACCGCCTTTATTCCCGTTAACAATATGACAGGAGTTGAGTCACTCGCAGAGGAGCACGAGGTGCCTTTTGTCCTTGCAGACGAGGAGAAGGATCTTATTTTAAATAATGAAATTCTTGTTTCCTATCAGCTTTACTGTCAGCTGTTTTCAAAGTACGAATTTGATGAGCTTGGCGAACCTATCAATGCCTTTGACAAAATCACTCCCGAGGATCTTGAGGAACTGAAATTTACGGTTGCACTCAGCGACGATGAAACTCAGGAATATAAGGTTATCGGCGTTTTTGATGACGTGGATGAATATGCCAATGTTGCGGTTGTGAACAACGCAAACTACGACAGGACAATAAATTATCTTTTTGATTATGCGGCTGTTCTTGTTTCGGTGGAATCATATGACGAAGAACAGCTTGTCAGAGAGCTTAACGGCGACGGAACCGTAATTCTTCTTCCTGAAAATGAGAGTATGCTTCAGGCGGAAACCTGGTTCTCTATTTCCAAGAGCACTATGATTCTGGCAACGGTACTTCTCGCTCTCTTGGTTATTTTGGTTATGTATTTCATAATTTCAATGAATATTCGCGACAACAGAAAGACGATAGGAATTCTTCGCACATTCGGCATGACAAAGGGCGAATTTTTAATGATTTATCTCATTATTGATATTGTTTATTTTGTATTTGGTTTCTTACTTTCGTGCGGACTCTACTTCCTCGGATGTCATGTGATAAACATTCTTATGAGCTATTCCAGAGGACTTGATATGGCATTTCTTATTGCCGATCACGTTTCGGTTTTATTGATGCTATTAGTTGCGATTATATCGCTTGTTATTTCCAGCATTATACCCATAATTAGATACATTAATCAAAGTCCGGACAGAATTATCAGAAAATAAGGTCGATGGTTTATACAAGACATCCTTATATTGCTGTCGGGTATGACCGTCGGACACCATACAAAAAGTGCCCCGAAATTTTGGGAAAAAGATATAGAAAAGCAGCACGAATGAAATGTTAGTGCTGCTTTTCTTTTGCGGAAAGAAAAACGACAAATTCTTTAAGACATTCTTCTATCGGATTTATGAAACATTCTTATGTTTCGAAAAACAGGTTGAAATAATAAATATTTTGTGTTATAATTATTCTGTATAACTATAATGGTATACTATGCCGATTTGAAAAATTGGTCAGGAAAGAGAGAAAAAACAAATGAAAATACTTATTGCAGATGATGAAATAGAAATCAGAAAGGTGCTTCGCCTTTTGCTTGAAAATGCGGGATATGATATTTTAGAGGCGGCGGATGGTTCCCTTGCGGTTGAAGCTGTTCGTCAAAACAGAGATATCGACCTTTGCATAATGGATATAATGATGCCTGTTCTGACGGGTGTTGAAGCTACAAGACTTATCAGAGAGTTTTCTACCGTTCCTGTCCTTTTCCTCAGTGCAAGATCGCTTGAAAGCGACAAGGAGGAAGCATATTCGGGCGGCGGTGATGACTATATAATCAAGCCCTTCTCTTCACGCGAGCTGTTGCTTAAGGTTGAGGCACTGACAAGACGTTATACATCTTACAGTGCGAAGGCATCCGATGACAGTATTATTCGTCTTTGGGGCGGTGTTATGATTGTTCCCGAGAGCCGAGAGGTAAGCAAAAACGGTGTTCCGATTGATGTTCGTGATAAGGAATACGATATGCTTTTGTATTTGGCAAAGAATAAAGGTCGTGTTGTAAGCCCCGGTCAGCTTTATGAAAATGTTTGGGAGGAGATGCCACTTCCTTCATCAAATAACACTATAACCGTTCATATACTTAATCTCAGAAGAAAGCTTGAGGACGATCCTTCGTCGCCCAAGATTATCCGAACCGTATGGGGAAAGGGATACCAAATTGACTGATTATAAATTCAGAAGAAAAGAGCCGAGACATCATTCGCTTTATCTTGGACTTCTCTTTAACATCTTAAAAGGAATATTGCTTGCGGTAATTGTTTACCTTACACTGTATCTTTCCACAAGGTATCTTATAAATTATTGGTATGTCACTCCATCTGCTCAACGTGTACGCAGAGAAAATTATGTGGACAGCTTGCAGAGCTTTGTAAATGATAACGAAATATACGAGGATGACGTAGGAAAAATTTCCGAGTGGATAAGAGCAAACCCCTATGTTTATCTTATGGTATATCATAACTCTCGGGTTGAGCCGATGTCATATTCGGGCATTGCGTCATATTCTCCCGGCCCCAAAAACAAATTTACCGAGTATACGGGTTCAAGAATTGACGAATCGCTTGTGCGTGACCAGCTTATTGCTGCGGCAACATCCGGCGGTTACTATAAAATTGTTCTTGCTGACGGAAGTGTTACGGTCGCTATTGCCGAATATACGCAGAATTTTTACTATATTTCATTTAATCTTTTCAGCATCGTAGCCGCAGGACTTACCTTTATCCTGTCGCTTGTAAGATATATACGTTTGCTTATCGCCCGTATCAAGCGATTTGAAGGTGACGTTACTATTGTTTCGGAAATTGATATGGGATATGAGATTGTCAGCGAGGGAGCCGACGAGCTTTCCAATCTTTCGGGCAAGGTAGAGCAGATGCGGCAAAAAATGCTGGAGCATATCAAAAGCGAGCAGGAGGCAAGAGAGGCAAACACCGAGCTTATCACCTCTATTTCTCACGATATCAGAACTCCTCTTACTGTTCTTATGGGTTACATTGAGATGATGAAAAAGAGAGAGGAAAATGACGAGATAATGGAAAGCTATATTTCTGCTACCGAGACAACCGCTCTTCGCTTAAAACAGCTTTCTGACGATATGTTAAAGTATTCTCTTGCATTCGGAGATACCGAAAATGCCATAAAGCTTGAAGAATATGATGCCCCGACCCTGTTCGAACAGCTTTTTGCAGAGCATTTCTTGCTTATGCGTGAGATGGGATACAATATTCATTTGTCAAACGGAGAGCAGACATTAAAGACGGGCGATATTATACGCACCGACGCACCAAACCTTATGCGTATAATAGATAACATTTTCTCTAATATGAGAAAATATGCCGATCCCGCAGAGCCGATTTATTTCTATCACGGTGTGGAAAACAGAACTCTTAAAATTGAGTGTAAAAACAAAATCCGCACCGATACAGAAGGGGCAGAGAGCAACGGCATAGGACTTAAAACCTGTGTGCGACTTGCTTCGCTTGTTGCAAAAAAATTCGAGTATGAACAGGACGGTGAATACTTCATCTGCCGCCTTATTATACAGTTAAAGGAAACATCTGCCGAGGGCTGATATTGCGGTTAACAGGAGAAAAATAATGATTTCATTTAAGATACTTACTCCCGAAAACAAGGACGGGATTTTGGCTGAAATTTTCGAAAATATTCCCGATGCCAATAAATGCTACACTTCGGATATTGTTAACATTCACGCAGAGGATGACAGGGGATACGAGTATGCAATTTCCCACTCCAACGGATGTCTCCTTATAAGAATGTATGATGATGAATACAGCTTTGCTTATCCGATTGTTATAAGCAAGACCTGTGATCGCATAAAGGCCGCACTGGAAATTCGTGCATATGCGGTCAAGGAGGAGATTCCTCTTGTATATTATGATGTACCCGGCTGCGAGGTTGGAAATCTTGTTACCAATTTCCGACACGTTAATATTGATTCTGCAAATGCTTTAAACCGCTTTTATACAGTAAGGGTGATGAGCGAGCTTGCTCTTGTAGGCGAGATTCCAGAATATACAAACTTTTTCGGTTTTTCACTTACTGCATTTACTCCGGACGATGACGAGGACTATGCAAAGCTTTGCATGGATAAAGAATCCAATCAATATTGGGGTTACGATTATAGCGAGGACGAGCCAAATCCCGAAAAATCCTACTTCCGACAGATTGCCGAAGAGGAGTTTTATCAGAGTCGTGCACTCTGCCTTGCGGTAAGACATAAAGGTGAGTTCGTAGGTGAGGCAATTCTTTATTATTTCGACCTTTTTGGCGGCTGCGAGTGTGCAGTGAGAATACTTCCCGAGCATCGCAGAAAGGGTTATGCCATTCAGGCCCTTCGTATGCTCAAAGTAATAGCAAAGAGAATGGGACTTGTTAATCTTGGTGCGATGGTCGATGAGAATAACACCTCGTCAATTGCTATGACAGAAAAAATGTTTCGCGAGATTGGCCGAGAGGCAGGACGAGTGAAATTTAGCATAAAATTGTAAATAAAACATAACAAAAACAGCATTTCAGAGGAAAGGAGAACCAAATATGAAGAGGTTGACGGTTGGAATTTTGGCACACGTTGACGCAGGAAAAACCACTCTTTCAGAAGGTTTACTCTATTCCTCGGGTAACATCTTGAAGCTTGGCAGGGTGGACAAAAAGGATGCATTTCTTGACACACATTCTATTGAGCGAGAGAGGGGAATTACTGTTTTCTCAAAACAGGCAATTCTTGAATTCGGTGATACTGTAATTACTCTGATAGATACTCCCGGTCATATTGATTTTTCCTGCGAGGCAGAGAGGGCTTTGTCGGTGCAGGACTATGCTATCTTGCTTGTCAGTGCAACCGACGGTGTTACCGCACATACAAAAACTCTCTGGAATCTGCTTTCAGCGAGAAGCATTCCTACCTTTATTTTTGTAAATAAGCTTGATATTTCCGAGCGGAGCAGAGCACAGCTTCTTGAGGAGCTGAAATGCAATCTTTCTCGCGGATGCGTGGATTTTTCGCTTGATGACGGAGCAGACTTTTTCGAGGCCTGCGCTTCTCAGGACGAGAAGCTTATGGAGGAATTTTTCTCCACCGATAAGGTCGGTCTTGACGGCATCTGCCGTGCCATATCAAAACGCAGGATTTTTCCCTGCTTTTTCGGCTCAGCTCTTAAAATGAAGGGTGTTTCTGAACTGCTTTACGGAATTGAAAAATACACCTTTGAAAAACAGTATTCAGACAGTATTTTCGGTGCAAAGGTATACAAAATTACAAGAGATGCCCAGGGAAAGCGACTAAGCTATGTAAAGATTACGGGCGGTATGCTTAAAACCAAGGATACACTTGAGATAGCTTTGCCCTCGGGAGAAAGTGTTTTTGAAAAAATAGAAGAAATTCGTCTTTATTCAGGCGATAAATATAAAAGCTTAGGCAGTGCTCCTGCAGGAACTGTCTGTGCGATTTTGGGTCCTGCATCTACGCAGGTTGGAATGGGACTTGGTTTTGAGACATCTGACACACAAACTCTCACTCCTGTCCTTGATTACCGTATGCTTTTGCCAAAGGGTGCAAATCCCTACGAGACTTATATGAAAATTATGTCTCTCGCAGAGGAAGATCCCAGTCTTGCCCTGGCTTATGAGCCCTCAACCCACGAAATAAGGGTGCGGCTTATGGGAGAAATACAGATCGAGGTGCTGAAACGGCTTATTCTTGACCGTTTTTCTGTGGCGGTAGAATTTGACGCAGGCGAAATACTTTATAAAGAAACGGTATCCGACACTGTTTACGGAGCAGGTCATTTTGAGCCCCTTCGTCACTATGCCGAGGTGCATCTGCGTTTAGATCCGTTGCCCGAGGGAAGCGGAATTGTTACCGCCACCGAATGTGCCACCGATACACTCTCTCTTAATTGGCAGCGGCTTATTATTACTCATATTGAGGAGAGGGTTCACCGCGGAGTTCTTGTCAGGGCACCGCTTACCGACGTAAAGATTACACTTACCGCAGGAAAGGCACACTTGAAGCATACCGAGGGCGGAGATTTTCGCCAGGCAACATACCGTGCCGTAAGGCAGGGACTTATGAAGGCCGCGTCGGTTTTGCTTGAACCAACCTTTGATTTTTGCATTGAGCTTCCAAGAGACAATCTTGGCAGATTGATGAATGATATTACCGCTATGCACGGCACAAGCTCAGCTCCCGAGATAAACGAGCACACTGCAATTCTCTCGGGTAACTGTCCTGTTGCCACAATGCGTTCTTATGCCGCAGAGCTTCGTGCATATACAAGAGGCGAGGGTAAAATTGCTCTCACCGTTGGTCCGTATATGCCCTGCCACAACGCCGACGAGGTCATTTCGGCTCGTGGCTATAACCCCGAGCTTGACGAGAGAAACCCGCCCGGCTCGGTATTCTGCAAGGGAGGCGCGGGCTATGCCGTTCCTTGGTACGAGGCCGATGCTCTTATGCATATAACCGACACGGGTGAGCCGAAGGAAACGCCTCCGGAAAAAGTGAAGGAGACTCCCACACCTAAAGCGAAAACAGATTATCGCGGAACGGTCGAGGAGGATAAAGAGCTTATGCGCATTTCCGAGAGCACCTACGGCAAGATAAAGCCGAGGAGATTTTCGGAAAAGACCGAAAACCCCGCCCCCGAAAAGCAAAAGCGCGAAAAACCGAAGCCGCCGAAAAAGCGCGGCGAGGATTACGTCATAATCGACGGCTACAACTTTATATTCGCCGTGGACGATAT
>JAZSRX010000058.1:0-29088 GCA_045538685.1 Eubacteriales bacterium
CATCGCGGGTAAGGATGGAAAGGCGAGCTAAGAGCTCCCCCACTCCTATGGTAACATAGGTTTGCTGTATACCCTATCCGATGCAACACCTTGAATTTCGATTTATCGAAGGGCTGCTCGCTCTGTTATTCATGGTGGCAGAGCCATTTTGGCTTGAACTGTGCGGTGACGCACAGTGAAGATAGATGACGGCTGAGTCGAAAGACTTACAGAACCCGGCTTACAAGTTCGGTCATTTATTTAACAAAAAACCGATGCTTTCATATATTGAAGGCATCGGTTTTATTTTTTGCTTTTCGTCTTGACGGATTGAAAAAAATAAATTATAATAATATATTGTATGGCGGTTGATTTTTGTGATTATTTCTATGTTAAATAAGGGATGCCGGGTTGGGTTCTTTGGTCTTGGTGTATCAAATGTTGCCCTGATGTCTTCCCTGCCCCTTGAAAAATGTCAAATTACACTAAGATCCGACTCTGAAATCAGTCAAAGCCGGCTTTGCGGTCTGCCGTCGGTACACAGAGTGTTTTCCGGAAAGAATTGCTGTCTTGAAATAGACGAGGATATCATATTCTTTTCGCCCTCTGTAAGACGGGATCGGCCAGAGCTTGTTTCGGCAAAGGAAAAAGGAGTAATTTTCTCCTCGGATGCCGAGTTGTTTTTTGAACTAAACAAACGGCCTGTATTTTTGGTAAGCGGTTCTGACGGAAAGAGCACCACCGCAACCCTGGTACATCTTTTGCTTTCCTCTGCGGGATATAAAAGCCGACTTATAGGCAATATTGGCGATCCAATGACGAAAAATCTGCCTTGTGAGGCGGATTATTATGTTATAGAGCTGTCAAGCTTTATGTTGTCCTATCTGAAACCAAAGGCAGAGGCGGCCTGCATTACGAATATCACGCCCAATCACCTTGACTGGCATAAAAGCTTTCTTGAATACAAAGAAACAAAGCTGTCGATTTTTGAAAATGCGAAAAGGGCTGTTGTCCCTTATGAATGTGACGGCATAAGTCCTGCGTTTGCTGTAATAAGTGCGGACACAGACTTTGAAACACTAAAAAAAACCAGACAGGCAGAGCTGTATTTCACCCAGGAAAACGGATATATTTGCAAAAACGGAGAGAAAATTATCCCTATTTCTTACATAAAGAGGAACGAGATACACAACCTTAAAAATCTGATGATGGCGATTGCCATAACAGACGGTTTAGTGGAAAACACACACATTCTTTCGGTGGCAGAAAGCTTTTCGGGGCTTTCGCACAGGTGTGAAAGCGTTTTTTCGGAAGGCGGAGTTGAATACATCGACTCCTCAATAGACTCTACACCAGCAAGAACGGCACAGACATTAGAGTCGCTGGGTAAACCTGTTGTGTTGATACTTGGCGGAAGAAGCAAGGGCGTTGATTATAAAGAGCTTACTCACGCAGTAAAAAAATACGCGAGGACTGTTATTATCACAGGCGAAAACTCGAAAGAAATTTTTGAAGAAATAAAAGCGGTTACAAAAGCCGAGATAATAGAGGACTTTACAGAAGCCGTACTGCTTGGCAAAAGATATGCAAAAGAGGTGGGCACACTTCTGCTCTCCCCTGCATCTACAAGCTATGACAGGTTTGAAAATTATGCTGTGCGAGGTGACAGATTTAAGGAAATTTTGCTGAAAGCAAAGAAAAATAAAAATAAGAGTTTACAAAATACAGAAGAAATGAGAAAAAACGGTGAAACAGATCTATCTTGACAACAGTGCAACCACAAAGGTTTGTAACGAGGCACTTGAAGAATACGTAAGAGTTTCCAAGGAGTTTTACGGCAACCCTTCTTCGCTTCACTCACTGGGATTTGAGGCGGAGAAGCTTATCGGAGCGGCAAGGGATGAAATATGCAATTCTCTGTCGGCGAAGGGAGCTGCGGTTATCTTTACCGCGTCGGGTACAGAGGCGAACAACCTTGCAATTTTCGGTCGTGCCATGGCAAAGGAAAGATACAAAAACGGAGCGAAAATCATTACCACAATGGGCGAGCACGCCTCAGTAGATGCTCCTCTTGATATGCTGAAATCCAAGGGATTTAAGGTTGTGAGAATACCCACTGTTGGTGGCGAAATCGACCTTGAAGCACTTGAAAAAGAGCTGACTGCTGACGTTATTCTTGTCAGTATGATGATGGTTAACAACGAAACGGGAGCTTTGTATGACACATATGAAGTATCAAAGCTTGTAAAGGCAAAATGCCGCGACGCACTTATACATATTGACGCAACTCAAAGCTATCTTAAAATTCCCTTTACCAAGGCGAAGTGCGGTGGAGATATGATCACAATTTCCTCTCACAAGATTGAGGGCCCGAAGGGTGTTGGTGCTTTGGTGGTTGATGCTTCGGTTATGAAGTCAAAGGGACTTGCACCCATTATTCTCGGTGGAGGTCAGGAGGGCGGTATGCGTTCGGGAACAGAAAACGTGCCCGGAATTTCCGCCTTTGGTGTGGCTGTTCGTCTTGGTTTTGCTTCGCTAAGGCAGAGATATAGCGATATTTTATCGCTGAAAAACTATCTTATTGAAAAAATAGAAGGCACAGGAGAGCTTTCGGAAATATCAATAACAAAGCCGAAGGCATCTGCACCCCAAATTGTGAACATCACTCTGCCGAAAATCAAAAGCGAAACTATGCTTCACTATCTTTCGTCCCTTGGAATTTATGTTTCAAGCGGTTCTGCCTGCTCGTCTAACAGCTCTCACACATCATCTGCCCTTACCGCTTTTGGAAGAAGTGCCGAAGAGGCGGACACATCAATTCGCATCAGCATTTCACACAGAAATACAAAAGAGGATATTGACTGTCTTACCGATGGACTTATTTCAGGTCTTGCAAGACTGTCGAGAATAAGATAATGGCTAATATTACACTGATAACGGTTGGCACTCTTAAAGAAGGATATCTTAAAGAGGCGGTCAGCGAATACAAAAAACGGCTCTCGCAGTATGCAAAAGTCGAAGAAATAAATATCAAAGAGGAGCGAATTGCAAACGAGGACGACTCCTCAGAAATTCGACGTGCCCTTGACGCAGAGGGTGACAGAATAATCTCGGCTATACCAAAGGGATCGGGAAAAATCGCCCTTTGTGTTGAAGGTAAACAGTATGATTCACCCGCCCTTGCAGGACTTATCGGCAGAATGGCGGACGAAAGCGGAAAAATTACACTTATTATCGGTTCGTCTCACGGTCTTGCAGACAAAGTTAAAAGAGAGTGCGACGTGCGGTTGTCTGTGTCTGCACTTACCTTCCCTCATCAGCTTATGAGGGTTGTACTGTACGAAGCACTTTATCGCTCGTTTACAATACTTGCAGGTAAAAAATATCATAAATAAATGTTTTTTAAAATTTTAAGGGCTGCCTCCGGTATGAGACAGCCCATTTTTTATTAGTTGTAACTTCCGCCTTCGAGAACAATGGTGATTATTTCAATATCATAAGAAGCACCGCCGCTGACACCGGGGGCAGATGAATCTACAAAGCACTTTACAACCCCGATTTCTCCGTTTACATAGCTAATCTCAAATCTGAGTGTACCCTGTGTCATTTCAACATCCATAACAGTAAGCAAACTAAGTATTTCATCGGTCATATACATTTCAATAACGTATGTATTGGGAGTATCCTCGTGCATTCTTACATCCTTAACCGCAAGGAACTCATAAAGGTTGCCTGTTATGAGCCCTGAAACAAATGCCTTTTCGGTAATATCGTCTGAGTTAATAGTTTTATTGTAAATATCAATGCGAATACCATTTGAGTATTTCATTGTATAGTTTTTACCGTCAGCTTTTATGTTGATGTTATAGTGGAATTTATCATCGGTAGTTCCGTACTCAATCTCGTCGTACTCGCTGATTTCGTATTTCTTTCCGCCGAGGTTGATGTTATGATTAATACCGACGGAAATTTTGCCGTTTTCTCTTTCCAAAAGCTTTGTAAGATCGGTTAAGAAGGTGGTGATTATATCAATATCTGCACACTCGGTGTATTTACTAAGATCAACCTGCTCTGCCACACTGGAATTAATGGCACTGATTTTTGCGGTATAAACCGCAACGGGAACATAGAAACCGTAAGCGGTGAAATCATAATCCTCAATGGGTTCGAAATTAAAGCTCATCTCGTTTTCCCACTCTGAGAAGTCGGACTTTACTTTAACTGTCATATCCAATGACTTGATACGGTAGCCGGGAATGATTGCACCAAGGTCGCCCGAGATGTTTTTATAAAGTTCACCGTCAACGTCTTTAATATAAACTATCCAAGAGCCGTCATCTGCCTTTTCGGATGTTGCGTTTTCTGTAGGAATACCGACAAGAGAGGTAATAGTGCTCATCTCGCGGTCGTGTGCCTTAAACTCCTCTAACGTAGCAGCCGATTTAAGCTTGCTTTCATACTCTTCATGAGTTACACCGTAGTATAAATATCCGTCGCGATAGCCGTCGAGACGCTCTATTGAGAAATCAAGAGACTCTTCACTATACTTATATTCATTATTTATGGTGGCGGTTTTGATAGGATTATCGCTGTTTTTGCCTTCGATAACCTCGTCAATTGTTGTTTTCATAGTCAGGCCGACACCGAGTATCGATGTGGAAACAACACCTGTGCTTGTGAGAGTATAGGAATCTGCCTTCTTTACGGTTTTGTCAAGAAGTTCAAGAATTTTGGGAGTGCGTTTTTCCTCCTTCAGAACCGAAAGAGAGAGCTGGTCAATCTTTGCACAGCCGGTGAAAAGAGTAAAAATCATTATTACCACCAGGGCAAAGCTCGTTATTTTCGCAATTCTTTTCATATATATTCTCCTTTAGTGACATTGGGAAAAACATTCCCTACAATAATTATATCAAATGAGTATATATTTTTCAATAGCAGAATAAAAGTTTTTTTAGAATGTTGAAATTATTAAATTTGTATGCTATAATAAAGAAAAAATGCATTTTAAGGAGAACAAAATGAAAAAACTGATTTGTTTAATTTTGATGTTATCCTTCATAGTTTCTCTTGTCGGCTGTAAAAAATCATCCGATGAGGGCAACAGTAATTCCACAATTAACGGCGTTAATATCAAAAACTATTCTATCGTTTACTCTGATGAGGACTACGACTATTCAAAGAGAGCTGCACAGTATATTCAATCGCAGGTTCTTGCACGCACAGGTGTAAATCTTTCGCTTGTTGAAGACAGTGCCGAGCCGGCAACCGAGTATGAAATTGTTGTTGGAAATACCGAAAGAGGCATTTCCGAAAGACTTGATGCAGAGACAGAGGGCTTTGAATTTGCAATGCTTGCAGAGGACAAACAGATTGCCCTTGAAGGCGACTACTTTGTTATAGCCGCTGCGGCATATTTCTTTATTGAGACCTACGTTCCCAAAAACGACTATGAAGCAACCGTTCCCAAGCAGGTTAGCATACATACTCCTATTATTAAGGAAGCAAATAACTTTATCCTGCTTATAGGCGACGGAATGGGCATTAATCAGACAAAGATGCCCGAATATTTAGAAAACAATTATGATTTCAGCGACGGAGAGGACTTCTTCTACGGTTATCTATTCCCCAATCAGGGATATTCCAGAACAAGATCTCTTTCGGGTGTAACAGACAGTGCGGCAGGCGGAACTGCTCTTTCCTGCGGACAGAAAACATACAACGGACACGTCGGACGGGACAAGGATCTTAACGATATGAAGTCACTTACCGAACTTGCACACGAGCTTGGTATGTCGGCAGGTGTTATGTCCACCGATTCAAGCACCGGTGCAACACCCGCTTCCTTCTCCGCTCACGCCGACAACAGATACAACACCGCTGAAATTATTATGAAGCAGGCAGAGGCAAGAGAGCTTTACGGAACGGTGATCGACTGCGGTTTCCATTACTACTCTATTGATATGATTGCTGAGATAGAAGAGTATATCAACTCTATGCTGTCCACTCTCGACGACAACGAAAATGGCTTCTTCCTTATGTATGAGGAGGCACACATTGATAAATACTGCCACAACAACGATATGGAACTTGCATTCAAGTCTGTAATCCGTTTCAACCAGGCAATTGCGGTGTTTATGGAATATGCATTCTATAATCCCGATACATTTGTTCTCATCACTGCCGACCACGAAACAGGCGATCTGTTCCCAAATTCCGAAGGTGTTCTTCAATTCCACGACACAAATCACTCGGGAAGCAACGTTCCTGTTTTCGCATACGGTGACGGTGCCGAGCTGTTCAACGGTCAGAAGGTTGAAAACATTCAGATTGCACACACCATAGCACACTTTATGGGTGTTGACGATTTCGGCGATCAGAGCGAATATCAGTATCTCGGAAAGTAAAAAAGTTAAAATAAAAAAACGGCGAAATTCGCCGTTTTTTTATTTTTTGTAAACAAATATTGTCTTTTATGTATTAAATCTTACCTTCGAGATAGTTGCAAACATCACCGACGGTTTCAAATTTTACAAATTCCCGGAACTTGAAATTAAAGGCATCCTCTATCTCCATAGACATCATCATAAGAGCGAGAGAGTCAAAGCCAAGGTCACCGATAAGCTTAGTCTCTGCGGTAACGGTGGACATATCTACATCGGGAAGAACTCTTCCAAGTATGGTTTTAAGTTGTTCAAGCATATTTATTCTCCAATCTGTTTTATGTAAGCACGTCTGCGTTTGTGCTGACGGGCATCAAAGTACTTCCACTGTGCCTGTACCGCAGTGTTTGTTTCAAGGTTAAGGTTGGTTTCACAACTGTCAACCTTTCCGCTTTCCAGAATATCAAGTATGCCGTCAATAAGAATGGCATTAATTCCTGCATTTCTGTATTCGGGAAGGACAGCAACAAGCCCAAGGTCAATAACCCTTGGATTTTTAACACTTTTCAGCAGGCGAATAAGTGCAGGCAGAGTCAGTCTGCCACCGCTTTTCTTAACAGAATCTCCGATTCCGGGGAAGCAAAGACCAAAGCCCACAACATTTTCATTTTCATCGCAAATAAAAATAGCATATTCCTTATTAACGATAAGCATAAATTGTGAGATAAGCTCATCCTGTGCGTCCTTGGGAATATCGACGGTGCCGTAAAGATGCTTGTAGCACTCGAAAAGACACTTGAAAAATCCGTCGCGGTATTTTTCAATATACTTTTTTTTCGACATATTCGTGCTTGCGATATGAAGCTTATTAAGTTCAAGCGAGCGATTTGCCACGCGTGAGAGCATCTCATTTCGTTTTTCGGGCATTTTGAGCTGATATTCCAGCCAGTCGATATCCTTTTTATAGCCAACCGACTCGATGAGACGGCCGTAGTATTCGTAGTTATACTGCTCTTCAAAGGTGGAATTTTCTTCAAATCCCTCTACCAAAAGTCCTTCGCGGTCAAGGTCTGTGTAGCCGAGAGGACCACAAATTTCGGTCATTCCAAATTCCCTGCCCCATTTTTCAAGTGCAGAAAAGAGAGCCGACGCAACCTCTATGTCATCAATAGAATCAAATCTTGTAAATCTGATCTGAGAAACATTATGGCTTCTGTTATATTCCTTTTGCAAAATTCCCTGAATTCGTCCAACGGTTTTTCCCTCTCTGACAGCAAGATAGAACACCGCATCCGCATCCTCGGTTTGGCCACCGTTCTTTAAAAGTTTTTTCTCATCGGAGTAAAGCGGAGGAACGAAATATGGACACTTTTTATAGAGACGAAGAGGGAATTCTATAAATTCCTTAATATCCTTCGCAGTTTTTACTTCTCTGATTTCAATCATATCAGTCCTCCAGGGGCTCATCCTCACGACGAAGGAATGTAAGTCCGTATCCTGCAAGCCAAGGACCGTTATGGCTGCCGCTTACGGGAGACATAATTACCGGCTCGTGATTTGTGGCAAGTCCGAACTTTTGCTCGATCTCTTTGAGAGTTGTAATAAGCGAGGGGCCTGTGTATACGTGCCAGAGCACATAGTCCTTGGGATCACGGTCGCCTATCTTCTCGCGGATAAGCTCACTGCAGCGTGCAAGGGCTTTTTTCTGTGTACGAACACTTTCAAGAGCAACGCACTCGCCTGCTTCATTAAAGGTAAGAACCGGACAGAAGTTAAGAATCTGGCCCATAAGTGCCTTTCCGCCTTTAAGTCTGCCGTTATAAATAAGGTAATCAAGCTTGCCGTCAACACCGAGGAAGGTCTGATGCTTCATCAACCACTGTGTTTCCTTCAAAATTTCTTCGCTTGACATACCCTTTGCAGCAAACTCTGCCGCCTTGATTGCAAGGAAGCCCTCGCTAAAGCTGGTGATTTTTGTGTCAACAACGTGGATCTTTAATCTGCCCTCAAACTCCTTTGCAATAAGACAGATCTTGTTATATGTACCGCCGAGATATGCAGAAATTGCATATACGATTGCCTCGTCGTATCCCTCTTCTATTGCCTTTTCAAATGCCGCCATAATATCATCGGTGTCGGGCATAGCGGTTGAAGGAAGATTTTTCTTGGGATCTTCAAGTGTTTCAAGATATTCATAGAAGGCAACGGGATCAAGGTCAAGGCCTTCCTTATACTCATTTCCGCCGTATATTACGTGAACACGAAGTATTTCTATACCAAGATTTTTATATCTTTCGGGTGCATAATCTATACAACCGGTAGATGTACACATAATCTTAATTTTGCTCATTTTCTTATCCTCGCTTAAATCTTGTTTTTCTCTTTATCAAAAACTTCTTTATTCTCTGCCATATTAAGAAGCATACCCGATATGCTTACAATCGCCTTTTCGCCTGCATTGCCGCGTGCCTTAATACAGGGCTTTGCAACACCGAGAATAATTCCTCCGCCAAGAGAGCCGATATCATATATGCTCATAAGATGAGCACCAAGCTTTTTAATCTCGTCGCTGCCTGTTTTGTAGGCATATTTCATTACGTCGGTAATAATTCTTGTGGCAGTTCCCTCGGTAACCTTCATAACCTGGTTTCCTGCAAAACCGTCACATACAAGAACGTCACAAGCACCAGAAAGTGCGGTGTTTCCTTCAATATTACCAACAAAATTAAGCTCTTCGTCCGCCTGAAGAATAGGATAGGTTTCCTTTACAAGCTTATTGCCCTTTGATGACTCAGCACCGTTGGAAAGCAAACCGATCTTTGGGCTTTCGATGCGGTAGGTTTGCTTCATAAAGGCAGAGCCCAGCTTTGCGAAATGATGAAGCATCGCGGGAGTGCAGTCGATGGTTGCACCAGTATCAACAAGACAGGTAAAACCGCCGTTTTCGGCAGGAAGAACGGCTGCAAGTGCAGGACGAACTCTATCCTTGCCGGACAGATGACGCATTGCACCGGTAAGAAGTACACCTGTGTTGCCCATAGAAATAAAGCCGAACAAATCCTCCCTTTCGGAAAGGGTTTTAAGTCCCTTTAACATAGAAGACTCGGTCTTGTTAAATATTGCATCTGCGGGAGAATCGTAATTTGTAATCTCAAGGGGGGCATCAAGAATTTCAACCCTTTTACCGAGAATACCAAGCTCTTTACACTCCTGCTCTAAATAATCCTTGTCACCAACAAGTAATATGGAGAGATTTTCGTACTTTTCGAGAGCAAGTGCGGCTCCCTTTACCACAACCGATGGTCCCTTGTCACCGCCCTTTGTATCTATAACAATTTTAATCATAAATGTCTCCTTATTCAATAGCTATGAGGTAATCGTAAACCTCCTGGCCGCCTTCATATACGGTAAGTTCAAGGTCGGGATATTCTTCCTCTATTCTGCCTGTTAATTCTACACGTCTGTCGATATCAACATCTTTGCCGACAAAGAGTGTTATTATCTCGCAAAGGTCAACGTCAGACTTTTCTATCATATCCATAACAGCATCCTCGGCAGTCTTTGCAGTGGAAAGAATTTTGCCTCCGCCAAGTGCCATAAAGTCGCCTTCCAAAACCTCTATACCGTCAATGGTTACATCACGGACTGCCCTTGTGATTTCGCCGTCAATAACCGCCTCTGCCGCTGCTATGGCATTTGAAATATTGGAGTTAATGTCCTTTTCGCCGGGGTTGATAACCGACAGTGCGGAATATCCCTGCATAAAGTTCTTTGTGGGAAGAACGTGAATGTTTGCTCCCTCATAAATCTTTGCCGCCTGTTCTGCCGCAAGAAGAATGTTTTTGTTATTGGGAAGAACGATAATGTTCTCTGCCTCGCAAAGCTCGAATGCCCGAATAAACTCTTCGATAGAAGGATTTGCTGTCTGTCCGCCGCGGATTATGTAATCTGCTCCCATATCCGAGAAGAGAGCTGAAAGTCCCTCTCCGCAGGCAACAGAAACAACCGAGTATTTCTTTTTCGCCTTTTTCTTTGGCTTTACACTCTCAGAGTGGCCGAGAGACATATTCTCAATCTTGAGAGTGAGAAATTCACCGTACTTCTGCATCTCAGAAAGGATAAGTCCGGGAGTGAAGCTATGAACGTGAACCTTGATAATATCATCCTGCTTATAAGCAACAACACTCTCTCCGCCAAGCTTTTTAAGCCCGCCAAGGATAATGTTTATATCAAAAGTGTCGGGATCAACCTTTGCTGTGGTGAGACGCAAAAGGAACTCTGTGCAATAGCCGAATTCAAGCACACTGTCGCGAGTAAAGCGGTCAATATCAAGCACCACTGATGATTTTTCGGTATTAAGCTTGATTTCGCCCTCAACCTTGCCCGAAAGAACACCATACATTCCCTCGGCAATATAAAGATATCCTGCTCCGCCCGAGTCTACAACCTCTGCCTCGGCAAGTGCGGGAAGAAGGTCGGGAGTTCTTTCAAGAGAACGGTGTGCCTCCTCTGCGTGAAGCTTGAAAAAGTCCTCGACGGATGAATTTTCATCTGTATTGTTTACAGCATATTCGGTGCTTTCTCTGAACACCGTAAGAATAGTTCCCTCTGTGGGGTTTTGAACCGACGCATAAGAGGTTTTTATTCCGTTTTTATATGCCTCGCCAAGCTCCATTACACCGACGGAATCATAAGATGCAAGGCACTCGCCGATTCCTGCAAAAATCTGGGAGAGAATAACTCCCGAATTTCCTCTTGCAGAAAGGAGAACCGCACGTGCAAATTTGCGGTACATCTGCCCAACACTTTCGATACTGTCACCGTTTATCGAGGCAAGACCGCCTTCAAGAGTGCTGTACATATTTGTTCCTGTATCACCGTCTGCAACCGGAAATACATTAAGTGAATTAAGCTCTTTTATATGATTTGAAAGCATTGCTGCACCGCCCAAAAGCATCCTGGCAAAGCATTGTCCGTCAATTTTATATGTATTCATTTTTCCTCCAATGACATAATTCGACATTTTATAAAAATACATAATACATTATAATTATATAAATACAACTAAACTTCAATTCAAAATCAATTTTTGTTGAGAAATAACTTCAGAAATGAGAAAAACCGAGGCAGAAAATGCCTCGGCAAAAAAATATTTATATTTTTTGATTTTTATTTGATGAAATCAAATAAAGCTATTCAAGTGTTACAGTAAAAACGCAACCGCCGCCCTTCGCATCGGATATCTCAATACTGCCTCCGCAAAGCGACAGAATTCTTTTTGCAAGAGGAAGGCCAAGCCCGTGTCCCTCCTGTTTTCTTGAATTATCGTGCTGATAAAACTTATCGAAAACACGTTTCTTTGCCTCCTCGGGTATTCCCGGGCCGTTGTCCTCAATAACAAAAACAGATTTGTTATTCTGCTTAAAGAGACGCATTTTTATAACACCGTTCTGGGGGCTGAACTTAATTGCATTGCTGATAAGGTTATCCCAAACGTGTCGCATAAGTCCCTCGTTGCCAAGATATCTGATGCTGTCAAGCTCTACATCAAAGTCGATGTTTTTCTCAATCCAGGCACCCTCCATTCCAAGCAGAGATTCTCTTATCTGCTCATCAAGTCGGTATGTCTGTTTGTTAGTTTCTATCGCCTGGTTTTCCAGCTTTGAAATAAGAAGAATGTTACCTACAAGATCAGACAGTCTGCCCGTATTATAGAGGATTTTTTCAACATACTCCTGCTGATCTGTATCAAGATTGTCTCCGCCCTGAAGCAGTGTGGAATAACCTTCTATTGCGGCGATGGGTGTTTTGAACTCGTGAGAAACGTTTGATGTAAAGTCTCGCTGAAACATCTCGGTTGTGCCAAGCTCGTGTACCATAAGGTTAAAGCCGGAGTAAACCTCCTGTATTTCCTTGGATTTGTACATCTCGCCAAGTCTTACTTCAAAATCGCCGTCTGCAACCTTTTCCATTGCATCACGAAGAACTCTTATGGGCTTGAAAATCCATTTGGAGACCAAAAGCGAAAAGCCGAGGGCAACAAGCATACTTACTATACTTACAAGAACAAACAGTTCCACTGTTTCAAGCTCCAGGCCGAAGGCACGAAGAAGCTCGGATACCGCATATCCCAGCCAAATACTGACACCAAGACCTAATGCAACAACTATAAAAAGACGCCATCTTAAACTAAAGCCCTCGTCTTTCTGATGACGGATCTTTTCAAATGCCTCTCGGACTTTATGATAGTAGCCGCTTTTTTCTTCGGTCGGCTGATTTGTCTTTTTCATATTCTGATTACCTTATATCCTACGCCACGCATTGTGACGATTTTAAAATCTTTATTATCACGGAAGCGGTCACGAAGTCTGCCTATATGTACGTCTACGGTGTGAGTATCGCTCTCATTTTCGTATCCCCAAATCTCATCCATAAGCTGCTGACGGGTAAATATTTTTCCGGGTGAGGCAGCCATTTTGTAGAGAAGCATAAACTCCTTCTGCGGAAGAACAAAGCTTTCGTTTTCGGTGGTAACGGTGAGAGAATCTATCTCCATAACGGTGCTTCCCACAACCTGACGTCGCTCGCTTATCATCTGTGCACGTCGAAGGAGTGCCTGAACACGAAGAATCATCTCATTTACATTAATCGGCTTTACCATATAGTCGTCGGTTCCCGAAATGAATCCCCGTCTCATATCCTCAAAGCTGTCCTTTGCGGTTATCATAAGAACAGGGGTGGTGTTCCCTGCCTCACGCAAGGAACGCACAAGATCATATCCGTTTAACTCGGGCATCATAATATCCGAGATTATAAGATCAAAGTAATCGGCATCAAGTGCATCAAGGGCTTCCCTTCCGTTGGTAACACCCTTTACCGAATAGCCGTTTTTAGTAAGAACGTGGACAAAAAGCTGTCTTAGCTCTCTGTCATCCTCAGCAATAAGTATTTTAAACATTGCTTTCCCTCTCAAATAAAGTTATTACATCTATTTTACTCCAAAATTCCCGTATTGTCAACAAATGATTTGTCAATTTTTATTTAACAAGGAAAAGCCCCTCGGCAAAAGCCGAGGGGCAAGTAATTATTCAAAAATGATTATACCTTTAATTCACCGATTAATAAGCAATAGAGATTGCTCTGATATAATCGTTTGCATTACAGGTAATTGTGCATACGCCGTCAGCGATTGCGATAGCGAAGTTGTCTGCACTGGAGTATACATCAACAGAAACAGAAGCACCGTCTGCTACCTTAAAGCTGATAACTGTACCTGCATTGATCTGAGTCCAACCGCCATTGTTATCTGCGAACTTGCCGCTTGTAGCATCAACGGTAAGGCCTTCGTACTCACCAACAGAGCCCTGAATGTTTGCACCTGTTGCAGAGAGATTAATTGTGGTAGCCACATCATAAACAACCTCGTACTTAACGGTGATTGCCTTGATGTAATCGTTTGTATTACAGGTAATTGTGCATACGCCCTCAACAATTTCGATAGAGAAGTTATCTGCACTGGTGTATGCAGCAACAGAAACTGTTGCACCATCAAGAACGTTAAGCTTGATAGTTGTGCCTGCGTTGATCTGTACCCAACCGCTGCCGTTATCAGCAAACTTACCATTGGTTGCATCAATCTCAAGGCCCTCATAATTACCGGTCGTGCCCTGAATGCTCGCACCGGTTGCAGAGAGATCGATGGTGGTGGTCTCTTCGAAAACTACAGGATATACAATAGAGATAGAGTAGAAGTAATTATTACCCTCTGTGTGAGAGATCGTGATTACAGTATCAGACCACGCCTCATAGGTGAAGAACTCATCGGTAATGCCCTCCCAAACAAGGTCGCCGTCGCTAAGGTTGTAGGAGGTATATCCGCTATAGCCGTGAACGGTAACGATCGCACCTCCTCTTACTGCGAAGGAGAAGGATCCGTTCTTTATCTGGGAGTTGCTGCCGCCGTTGTCGCCGATGGTGATGCCGGAGAAATCAACTACGGAATCCTTGTAATTACCCTCGGAGCCGAAGGTGATCTCGGTGTTTTCCTCAATAAATACAGGAACGTCAACCTGGATATAGGTGATGTAGGACTTGTTGTAAGCGGGCTCTTCCTCGGTACCAACGTTAACTGCCTCGATTATGACGGTTGAAGCATAGGAAGCGGTGAAAACGTACTGAGCATTTGCGTTCATTTCAACGGGCACGCCGTCAACGAGAACGACAAGCTGACCGTAGTTGGTGTCAAATCCCTGAACGGTAACGGTTGCAAGAGCAGGAGCGATGAAGATGATCTGAGAATCAGAACCAAGCTGTGCACCGCCGGAATGAGTCTTGCAGGTGCCTGAAACAGACATACCGGGAATAGACTCAAGAATACCGGTTACGTCGCCCTCTACAGTAGAGCCGCCGAATACATACTTACCCTCGCCAAGAGGGCACTCAATAGAGATCTTGCAGAGATAGTTCTGCGCAAGGCCCTCGTAAACAACTGTGCAATCCTCGAAGAACATTACAGACTGCATTTCGTGGTAAACAATACCGTCATCCTTGCCCTCTGCGTAAATCTTAAAGGAAGCATATTGGGTATTTGCGTAAGGAGTAACGCTTATAACAGTACCTGCCTTAACCTGGAAGGAGATGGTACCGGTGATCTGAATTTCTGCGCCATTGTGTCTTACGGAACCTTCAATAGTAACCTTGGGGTTGTTCTGAACTGCCTCAAGTCCTTCTACGGTAGTGAAGTCAAGAACGGTGTCCTTAGTAATTGCAGGATCTGCATTGGGATCCTCGTAGGTTACGGTAACAGAAGCAGTCTTGCCCTCGAAGGAGAAGATAACCTCGTACTCACCTGCTGCAGTGTTAACTACTGCAGATGCGTCAACCCCGTAAGCAACCTCTCTTACAGAGTTGTCAGAGTAGATACCCTTAACAATAACGCCGTCAAGAGAGATTTCGTCGCCTACAACGTAATTAGTATTGAAGCCGGAAACCTTAATTTCGCTGAGAGTAGGAGCTGCGGGAGCATCCTCATCGGGATTGATGATGATCTGATAAATGTAAAGATCGCCTGTGGAAAGAAGGATTACTTCGGTCTCCTCAGCATAGTACTGAGAAAGCATATTTGCACTTGCGGTGCCAACACCGTTAAGTGTGAAGTAATTGTAGTTAGGATAGGTAACAACTGTTACCTCTGTGCCTGCGGGAACGGTAAACTTAATGAAAGCACCTGCCTTCATATTAAGAGAATTTGCATTGGAGTTCCAAGCAACATTGCCGTTCTCTGCACTGATAAGAAGACCTTCCCACTCAAGAGTGGAGCCGGATTCGATGGTAGTATTGATATCGAAGATGTGGCATGTGCCTTCGCTTGTGCTCTGGTCGAAGTTGTAGTATGTTCTGTCGTCAACTACGATTTCGGTGCTGGAAGGATCCCAAGCATCAAGCCAGCTTACACCGCGGTTGTTCTTGCCGAAGATGGTTGCTATGTCGATATAAAGAGCTGCTTCCTCAGGGGTAAGCATTCTCATACCTGCAACCGCCTCGGTGAGAGCACCTGCACCGGTGTTGCCGAACTCTACGAACTGAACAGTCTCATCGGTGGGATGAATGCCGTTCATAGAGATGTATCTCTTATTCTTATTGTTAGCGGAGTCATAAGCATCAAGGGAAATGTGTTCGCCAAGCTCGGACTCGATAACTGCAACTGCAGCATATGCACCCCAGGTACGACCGATTGCGGTCTTTCCTGCCATAACACCTTCATCAGCAGTGAACTTACACTGATAGAAGATAGCACCGTAGGTGATAGCATCGGAAGCACCCTTGTTAGAGCCCTTGAAGGCGGTAAGATAACCTGCTGTGCCCTGATCATCCTTAACGGTATCAATTACGTGGATAGTACAGTTCTTGAAGAGAGTGGTGTTGTTAGTACCGAAGATGAAGTCGGTATAACCGGAGATAAATACGTTCTCGAAATACTGACGGCCTGTGAAGAGCTCGAGAGTATCCTGAATACCGAGAAGCTTGGAGTCTCTCATAATGAATCTGTCGGACTGAACGAGAAGTGCAAGACCTCTTTCAATTGCAAGGCCTGCCTCATCCATTCTCTCCTGAGAGTTCCAGTAGTTAGAGATTGTAACGCCTTCGATGGTTACACCGTAAGCCGAGTCTCTGATTGCAACGGTCTGAGTGGAGTCGGTTACCTGAGAGAATCCGCCTGCATCCTTGATGCCGTAGAGGGAATTCCACTCGATAATAACCTTATCGGCACCTGCACCGATGATGTAAAGATTAGGAATAGTGATTTCAAGCTTTTCCTGATAGTAGCCCTCTGCGATCAACATAATCTTAAGCTTGCCTGCCTCGGAGGAAGCAAGGAAGTCGAGTGCCTGCTGGATTGTGCTGAACATATTGTAGCCGTTATCTACTGCACCGATAACGCCGGTGTAGGAAGCGTCTACCTTAACCTGATATGCATCCTCAACGATAGAGGGAGCAGTATCTACAACGTGAATATCGAAGGATGCGGATACATTGGTTTCACCGAATACGTAATATACCAAAACGCTCTTATCACCTGCGGCAGAGAGATCAACACCGCCTACAACGTAGTTAGAAACGTTGGGGAAAATCATTTCGGTTTCACCGAGAACAGCATTAACTGCTACGGAAAGACCGGTGAGATCAAGTTCTTCGCCAATTGCGTAAACTTCCTTAACACTCTTGTTGATGTACTGGCCATTGCCAAAGGAGGACTGTCCTTCCTGAACGGTTTTATCAAAGCCGAGTTCGATGCTTACGGGCTGATAAACGTTAATGTTAATGGTTATGGATTCGTAATTCTTATAGCTGATTGTTATGGGATATGTGCCGGACTGAGCGAGATTTACAAAAGAGGAATCAATTGTAACATCATCGAGACTAAGGGGCTCGGTCTTGCCGTTTGCAAAGGTGCTGTTGAGGCGGAGACCGGAGAGGTCAAGCTCCTGACCGCAAAGGTAATCAACTGTGCCTTCGGAAACAAGCTCGAAGCCGTTTTCATCTGCCTTCTCAACAAGGCAGGAAAGACTAAGCTCGAATACGTCCTGAGTACCGCCGTTCTTACCGCGGCTGATTATCCATTCGCCCTCGGTAACGTCAATCTCAATCTTAACTACAGGGCTGCCTCCGTCTGTACCAAGGAACTCAATGTCATATACTGTTCCATCGGGAGCAGTAACGGTAACGAACTGCATTGCAGCACCGCTGGAACCGTTCTGAATAAGGAAGGAAAGCTTACCTGTGCCGGGAACAGCAACCTTGATCTTAGTAGAGGAATTACCGATCTTTACTGACTTGGTGTACTCTACACCCTCAAATGTCTTTGTTCTGTTTCTGATCTCGGAGCCGGAGGTGATAGTAAACTTGCCGTGAATTGCGTCTGCGTCAAGTGTACTTGCCTCAAGATCGGAAATGTTGAGGTAATAGCTTACCATTTCGTGAGTGTCGGGAATCACAGCTGCACCGCAGATATCACAAGCGAAGTCGCCGTTTTCATCTACGCACTGGGAGGATACGCCGCCACAAATATCACAAATGTGGTCGCTGCTTGCGTCTTCGTGCTCGGAAAGAATAGCACCGCAGATGTCACAAGCGTGATTGTTGTTGCTGTCTGCACACTGGGAAAGGGTAGCACCGCATACGTCACAAGCGTGATCTGCATTGCCGTCGGAGCAAGCAGTAATTACATTGTCACACTTGTCGCACTTATGATTCTTGTCATAATCTGTGTGCTTGCAAGGAGGAACATAGTTGGGATCCTCTTCGCCACACTCACACTTGCCATCTACATAGCTGTGAGTATGTTCGGGTTTTGAATCATCGGGGGTGTCGGTTTTTTCGAGCTCTGCACCGCAGTTGTCACACACATAGTTTGTGTCTGCGTCAACGTGCTCGGTACATTCTTTCTTTCCGAAAGGAAGCTTATCGCAAGATGCGAAAAGCATTACGGAGAGAACAAGAACAAGAGCCAAAAATAACGCTGTTTTTTTCATGATTTTTCTCCTTTTATTTTTATTTGTTTTTGCGAACTAAGTAAATTATAGAAAATTATGCTCCCTGAGAGGTGCCTGTAATTTCAAACTCAAGATTAGTGAACTCAACTACTGTACCGCGGTTTGCGAACATACCAACGTACATATAGCCGTTATCCTTAGCAAAGAAATCAAAATCATAATGAGTTGTGGAAACGGTCTTTTCACCGAGAGTTACGGTAACCGTTACAGACTGACCTATGCGTTCAATAGACATAGTGTAAACTTCGCCTACGGCGGGAAGACCTGTGCCAAACGACTGGCCCTTGTTAAGAGTTGTGTTCTCTCTCGAGAAGAGAGCATATGTGCTGTCTGTCTCGCAAAGAATACCTGCGGTAACGTAGTTAGAGGTGATAGATGCATCCTTTATTGGAAGATATGCATCGTCACGAAGCATAAGACCAAAGCCGGTCTGCTTTGTGGAAGCGGTATAAAGAATAGTTCCGGTTACACTGATCTTAAAGTTCTTATCTGCCTCAACCTGTGTGAAGAGGAATGCAAAGCCGTCTGCATTGGTAGAGAACTTACCCTTATTGCTTCCGCTTTCAAGGTGCTGGCCTACCTGGAATATGCCTGTTTCAACTTCCTTTGCAATGTAACCGTTGGAGGTGCTGCTGGGCTCGCCGCCTGTGTCACCGAAGCCGGTGCCGTACCAACCGTCAGTAATAGTGGTAAAATGATCTACGGGAGTGTATCCACCAAGATCGGGAGCTTCGTAATCGGAGTAAACGTAAGAGGGATTTACAACAAGGTCTGCCTCGGTAGGAGCCGCGATATCAGCGAGAACGTACTTGCCGATGCCATCTACATCCTTAAGCTCGGTTGCAAGACTGTATGCTACAAATTTTGCACCGTAAATATTAAGGTGAGTTTTGTCGATAGATGCCCAGTTGGGAACTACTGTTGTACCGTCGGTATCAAGCATACCTACGGTAACTGCGTGGTAAAGCTTGGCAGTTTCATATCCCTTAGAGGAATACTCTGCCTTGGTAATAGCAGTAAGGTCTGCAACCGCTAATCCAAGCTCTGCACCCAGATCGCGAATTGCCTGAGCATAGTCGCCTGTTGCGGTAACGTGTCCCTCGTTGCCGGAGTAATCGTCGTTGGTCTTTGCTCTTACAACGGGAGTACAAAGAATAGGTGTAGCACCTGCGTCGGTAGCAAGCTTAATGTAATAATTGTAGAGATAGTAGCCGAAGGAAGTTTCATCGGTATAGGGCTTGTTTGCATCGGTAAATCTTGCCGAGTCCTCGCTCTTTTCATCATTATGACCGAAGCCGATAATAAGATAATCGCCTTCCTTAATGCCGTTCTTCAATGTCTCGTAATTTGCCTCTACAATAAAGCTCTTGGAGCTTCTGCCCGAGAGAGCAAGGTTTACGATAGTTGCATTGGGATCAAGGTAATTTGCAAGCTGAGTACCGTAGCCATAGCGAGGATAATAGTAGCTGTCGCTGAAGGAACAAACGGTAGAGTCGCCTACAATATATACTGTTGTGGGATTAAGCACTTCGGGCTCCTCCTTGGGGGGCTCGTAGTTAGGATCTTCCTCGCCGCACTCGCACTTTCCGTCTACGAAATTGTGAGTATGAGGATCGGGTTGTTCATTTCCGCCGGGTTGTTCGTTTTCACCGGGTTGTTCGTTTTCGCCGGGTTGTTCGTTTTCACCGGGTTGTTCGTTTTCGCCGGGTTGTTCGTTTTCGCCGGGTTGTTCGTTTTCACCGGGTTGTTCGTTTTCGCCGGGTTGTTCGTTTTCACCGGGTTGCTGATTATCGCCCTGTGGCTTTCCACCAAGACCGGGAATCTTGGAAATAAGGTCGCAGGAAGAAAGTGTCAGCATAGAGATGATGATGAGTAATGCTATTACAGCAAATCTCTTTTTCATTGCTTTTCTCCTTAATAAGATTCTTTTGATTGTTTTTGCACGTTTAAATTATAACACATTAAACAAATAAATTCAATATACTATTTTATTTTTGTAAAATATATACAAAAACGTTTTTATTTTTTTTTCATAATAAACAAAAACCATATTTTTATGCATTTTAAAATATCAAAATAACAACAATTCCGAAGAAAAAAATCAAAAAAACAATAAAACCGCCCCCGATAAAAGCGTGATGTTCTTAACGAAGAAATCACACTAACCGAGTAGGACAAAAAAATAACGGTCACTACAAGCATAAGCTTGCAGCGACCGTTATTTTATTTACTTATCGTTTCCAAATGGTTTCTTTGTCAAGTAAAAAACCATATAATATTTTTTTCTCATCCTCACTGGCATCTCCAATTTTAATTCTATGCTGAATTTTAGGAATTAGTATTTCTTTGGCTTTTACGAACTTATCCATATACTTAGGATGTCTTGCAAAATTAACCCACATATAATTTGAAAAGTCCACGCAATTATAATCAAAGGTATCAGGATGCAGTATAAATTCAATAAAGGCTGTTTTAGTGTTTAAATTTTCTAATCGTTTTAACCCTGCCGTATCTGATATTTTATCGGTTATAATTAAAAGATATAATATTTCCAATTCGCTTTCCAGAGGATCGGGATAAGATTTTACAGGCGTCTTACTTTGCTCATCATCAATAGCAATAATTTTTTCTACAATGCTATTTGTCTTTTCTTCCGAAAAAGCCACAAAATCATTTAGTATAAAATCGAGAAAATACCGTCTTCTCACAGATGAAAGGTGGGTTTCGATATATGTTTTTGCTTGCTCTTTTGTTTCGCCTGGCGGGAAAGACATAAAAAGCAAACCAATACATATTATTTTTTGGTTGACATCTTCAAAACCATCAATAATAGATTTTATTGTATTAGCATCTTCATCCTTAATAAACGATTTCAAAAAAGCTCGTATAGAATAATGGCTTATATTGTTCTCATACTCAAAAAAATGCTTTGATTTCAAAACGGTATTAATTATGTCATAATTTGATTTTGATATAACATTTTCGCATAAATCAACAAAGACTTTTAAGCAAAGACGAAAATCGGGATAATGAATAGAAAAGAAGTATTCATCAAATTTTGGGTTTGAGAATAATCTAACCACGTCCTCCTCTAAGAGTCTCTTGTTTGACACATCTAAATCAATGTGATTTATTAATATAGCAAGATTAACAAGAGCGTTCCAAACAGAGGATCTAAAATGTATATCCAAAGTTAAAACCGACTCTACCAGATTATGAAAAATATCTACTAAATACTTTTGATCAAAAAGAATAGACAAATTTTCAACATGGTAATTGTCAAAAAATTGTATGAGCTTTTTAGTGGATATGTATTTTGTCATTATATCCACATCTACAACCGTAATTTGATACTTTTCTTTGCTTGATTGTATACCCAACCAATGACTTTCAGATGGAGAGTATTCGCCATTAGTACAAATTATTGACTCTATATATAATGCGAAAATCTCTTTAATTTCTGCACCAACACCCTCGATGAAAATATTGTTATAAAAGATAAAATTGAACAGTTCTATTGCAATATTTTTTATCTTATAAAAATGTCCTAATGTTCCTCCACCTAAAGAAACCGTATTCCCCTGATAATGTTTTTTTAATTCAGAGAATTGTTTTTCTATATAGGTTTTCTTGCTACTGTATCCATCAAACATATCTGCAAAGAACGATAAACATTCTCTTTCGGATTTGCGTGAAGTGTTGTCGATAAACGCTTTTACTTTTTGATAATTAGCAGTATATATTTTGAAGAAATCTAAATATGCTTTGTTTAACAAAAAAGTCGTTTTTTGCGAGCGAGTAAGGGAGTTAAAATCAATCCCCTCATACGCAGTATAAATTGCGGCATCGTAAAAACTGAACAAGCTATGATAGAAACATGAACTTATAGAGTTATACGCATCCTTGGAAATAAAATCCTCTAATCCCTTGTAATCATTAGTTAAATAAAGTTCAAAAGGTTTTTCTTGAAATAGTGTGATTTGAGTTCCTTCATGGAATTCGTATGTTAATTGAGGATTAGGTGGGTTCCAATAGCTGATTATTCCTATGCCGGCATCTATAAATCGTTGTTTTATACCTATTGCTTCAGGAGTAGAAGAATCAAGGTATGATTTTAATTTTTCGTAATCCTTTTGCTCAAACAACGAAAGTTCGCCTGCCGTTTTTTCATATCTTCCGATATGTAAAAGCTTTAACAAGTTTTTGTAATCGATATAGGAATATTGCTTTGCGAATTCAAGGAAATTGTTAATAAATATTCGAGGCTCAAAATTGCTTTCTAACGACGGATTTTCAACAACACTCAAAAAACTATATAATCGCTTTCCTTTTTCATTCCCCAAACAAGTGGGAATATTTTCGACTTGAGGTATATTGTGTATGTTGATAATGCCTATTGAATTATTTTCAAAATATGTTTGCTGCCTTTCGTCGATAGTGTCCTCGTCGAAAACAATGTAACCTACCTTCACTCCTTCCAACGCATTATTTTGGCTACGCATATAATTCAACCAACTGATAATTTGTTTGATATTATAATCGTTCAATGAGTAGCCCAAAAATAAAACTGTATGGTCGGTTAAAAGTGATTTAATAAAGAGTTCTATTAAAACTCGATCTTGCGAGTAATTTAGATAATCCTGTTCTTTCAACACAATAGTAGATATATCATGCAAATCACCATGCATCTTGATGATATATTTATTTTTCGTTGTGTCGAGCAAATCTTTATCTCTAACAATAACTTGATACTGTTCTCGCAATTCACTTGTAGAGGATTCAAGTAGCGTATCATAATTTGTTGTTATAATGTGAGCTGGATTGATATTAAATATTGCTTTAGATAGCGGTGCATCTACTGAAACATCTTGTATTTGTTCTGCTAATATTTGATTGTATAGATCGGGATTTTGATTATAAACATACTGTGGTATTTTCAAGAATTCATCGTTGGAATATTCTTCTCGTAGTCTACAACCATTTTCGCAACCATCATCTTTGTGCTTGCAATCATTACATTTTGAATAGTGAATAGCATCCGCCATCGCTTTTACAAGGGCATACCAACTTGGCATACCTTCGACATTGCGTGATACTCCAGCCCCCACAAAAACTATGAGTTTGTTGTTTTCGGCTTTTTCTCGAATTAAATTAATAGATTCAAGCAACTTTTTAGAATCCATAATTTATCCTCCATTTAAAACTTTAAAACACATCTTCAAGCGGTTGCCAAGTATCGTCAGCCATATCAATGGAAAACTCCGTATTATTGATATACAATTGGTTGTCTTTATCACGCACGAATCCCCATTGAATACCTTGCTGTGCAGCATAGTCCTTGAAAGCGTTAAATTTGTTTTCGATCTGATCGTCGATATTCTTATTCTTGCCTTTGCTTTCTCCGCCTTTGGTTTCGATAATCCAAATAGTGCCGTCTTTCTTTTTTACGATATAATCGGCATAGAATAACCATTGATGGCGGAGTCCGTCAATATAGACGATAGAAAAATATTGCTGACCGGAATCACCGTTTTTATAAACCCATTCAATATCATCACGCTTTTCACAATGTTGCTCAAAGAGCATTTCCGAGGTGCTGCGAACAACACTGGTTGCGAAGCCCGAAGTGTAGTCGTGATAAGCATTTGAAAGATACTCAACTTCATTTTTCACGTTAGGATCATATTTGAAAAAGTCCTGTTCGGGAATATGAAATACGGTAGTCTTGGGCTTTAAAACAAAGCTCATTTGTTCTGCCATACCTGTGGTAACGGCACGAAAATCATGCTTTAGCTTATGCTCGTTATTGATAACGAAAGCGTAAAACTCTCTTGTGTCGAGAGCGACAAGATTTTTGGACATATTACCACCCTTACGGAAAAGGCGTTCCAAAATCGTCTTGACTTTTGCCGTCTGCATACTAATAGCGGATTTAATTGCATCAACGCTATGAAGCAGGTAGATACCGTGTTTATGTGTGTCTACCGCTTTCTTTGTAGACAGATAGTTATCGCTCGTTGCAACGGATGCAGTACGGACGAACATACCTTCAAGGACTTGTCCACGAATATTCGTACCGAACACATAGCCTGCATCGGCAAGCAACATTTGATTCTGCTTTTTATCGCTACCAAGTTTATATTTTGCGACAAGACTATCGTAGAGCTTATTCAAAACCTCACGTTCGCCAAGACCGCCAAAATCGAGGTCGCGCATTTGCTTTTCAAGCGTAAAGGTTTTGCATTTTTCTTTCAGGAAAAGGCGGCGAGTTTCATACGCCTTGTCAATACTTGCAAGCAGACCGGCTTTATACTTTTCGTCAAAAGTATAAACGTAGCAGAAATCAAGCAAATCATCGTCATAATGCTTTGCCTCGGGCATTCTGCGAATACGACCAATCGTTTGAATTTCAAAGCTCTCGCTCATACCTTCACGGAGCTTGACAAGGATTTTCGCCCTGGGACAATCCCAACCCGTGCTGATAGCCTGCTTCATCAGAAGGAAAATAGGAGTAGCATCGTTATCCGTAAGATTGTCGGGCAAATCCTTTTTGTCTTCGCTCATCCACTTGGATACCATACCGTTGTCGTATGTATAGCCCATAGACTCCAATTTTTTCTCAACGGCTACAATAGTTTCGGGCTGTGCGTTCGGGAATTGAATTAAAACGAGAGGACGGATATTTTTGCCGAGCGCAGTATAATGGCTTGCAATGTTTTTACGCTTTTCATCGGCAAGGTCGAGCAGACAATCGTAATCGTCGCCAATCTCCATACCTTCCGTAATGCCTTCGTTGACATAGAGAGCTTTTGTAATCAGCCCTGCGTTAATGACATCGACTTCGTCGATTTCAAAATACTCAAAGCGTTTATTTTCGATGGCGGTAGCACTTACACGAATAATGTTCTTTGCGGAAAAGGCATCGATAATGGTTTTCGCCTTTGCTGTGTTGTTGGAATGTTCCTCATCGATGATAACAATAAATTCGGTATTGTTACGATGAGCCTCGGCAATGCGGTCAAACAAATTCTTCTTTTCGCCGTCACGCAACGAGGTATTATCTTTTTTGGTTACTAATTCCCAATTTATAAACGTGGTGCTCTCCGCAGGAAAACCGCCCTGCAGGGCATCAAAGAGATTTTGCGTATGACGATGCGGTGCAAATTTACGCATTTTCTTACGGCTTTGCTCCTCAAGATCTCCCTTGCCCGGACAGAGCCAAATAAAAGCAGCGTTGCTATTAATCTTGGTGAGGTATTCCTCGACAAAATCAATAAGAATAATCGTTTTACCCGATCCTGTGGGGGATTTTACGGTAATCGTTTGCTTGCTGTTGCTGTCGGCAACGAGGTCTATGAGCTTGAGTACAGCTTTTTCTTGAAAATCAAATAAATTGATTGCAATTCCTCCTACCATGATTCACCCACCTCCTTGAGTTCAAAATTAAAGTAATAGTCGGGGATAATATAAATATCCGTATTAGCGAACAAGTCGCATTGCTCGGTTGTGAAAAGAACGTTTTTAGAAACGTACAGGGCTTTGACATCTGGATAATTCGCCCAATTTGCTTGAAGCTCGTCCGCTTCTTCGTCGCTCATAACCATAATGTAATTGCTGCCGTCAATTTTAACACCATGTTCAAGCTGAATCATTTCCGTCATGTGTTCCAAGAGAGCATCGGAGATGTGGTCGCTTTCTTTTGAAACAAAAGATGTGCGATAGTATTTTAAGTTCGCAGAAATGGGTGCTTCATTTCCGTATCCGTTGATAACATTTGAAACTCTTGCATAAGTCACATTTTCGCAAATATTATCTTCATTATTTGTGCAAAGGATAAAAGTTCTATTTCCATTATCGCGCTTGTTTTGTTCTAACACAGCTTGTGCCGTAGTTCCAGATCCGGCAAAGAAATCTAATATAATGGCGTTTTTGTTACTTTTACCATTTATTTCAAAGGCGATAAGCTTTCGTATCAACTCGCTTGGCTTTGCAAATTTGAAAGCATCCTCCGTACCAAAATGCTCACGAATTTCTTTTGTTCCATCTTGAGTAAAAGGCCCATTGAATATTGTGATTGGCTTTCCTCGGCGGATATTGCCAAATTCATCGTATAAATATTTTTTTGCACGAACGGAGTATGTTCCGTCTTTTTGTTTATTAAACTCAACCTCGTTGTTTTGTATAGCCGCCTCTAAACGTTCTCGGCTCCATACCCATTGTTTTCTCGGCGTTATTATATCGCCATTATATTCTATGTCATAAACCAAATTGGGACGATCTCCAAGACTTGTAGTCATTAACGGTTGTGTTAAATATCCGCCTCTTGTAGCAAATTTTTCATCCTTTTTGCTATAAGCAGCTTGTCCTTCTTCATCGAGTTCAGATGTTAGGTCTTTAATGGGCTTTTTGCTGTAACAAAGAATATATTCATGAACGCTAATAAATCCAACAGTTCTCGCGCCTGCGCCATATTTGTTTTTCCATATAATCGTTTCAACGTGATTTTCTTGCCCGAAAATTTCGTCGCACAACATAATTAATGGTGCAACTTCGTTGTCGTCAACACTTATAAAAATCAGACCATCATCTGTCAACAACTTTTTGGCAATTGAAAGTCGGTTTTCCATAAATGAAATCCATTTACTATGCCTAAATCCATCCTCTTTTGATACAATTGTATCCTCGTATCTAAAATCTGTACCGCCCGTATTATAAGGAGGATCGATATAGATTATATCAATACGATTGGCGTGAGTTTTTTCCAAGAGATAAAGGCTGTGCAAATTATCCCCCTCAAGCAAGAAGTTGTAGGGCTTATCAGGATCGACTGAAATTTCACGCTCTGATATTTCCGTAAAAACGGGGATATTAGTCTGCATAGCAACATCAACATCTTCCTCATGTCGTTCCCATACAAGACCATACTTCTTTGAAATAAGGGCATTTTCAATTTCTCCGATAGCAATGAGCATCTCATCATCGGTTTTATGTTCTTCTTTGATTCTATCTAAAAACGCAAGCATACGCTGACGCTTTAACTGTGACAGATTAGGCATTTTATATCTCCTTACTCGGCATCCATGCGTAAATATTTTTCAAAATATACGTCAAATTTATCATATGTTAAAAGGTCTAAAATTTCTATTATTTTTTCATTTATTTCCTTTGTCGTGTCATTAATACAAAGTTTCAAAAAAGCATCATAGGCAATAGGATTACTCATTAAAGTATTATAATCCCCTGCGATAATATTAAAGCGCGGACCAATAATAAGCCAAGCATTGTTGGCATGAGTGAACGCAGCTCCGCTATAAAAATACTCATCGACTTTTGCTTTTAATTCTTTATATTTTTTCCAAATACTCTCTAAAATTGTTCTTAATTCTTCATCCTCTGAGGGTAATAATAGTTTTGCTCTATTGACAGATTGACATAATATATTGCTTGCTGCCGTAACATTATTAATCCATTGCAACGGAAAAGAAATGCCATTATTAGAATTGAAGTTAGAAAATATGGTATGTACATTATCTTTTGCATAGCCTATTGTATTTTGCGCAAGGCAAAAATCGTCGTATATCTTCAAAATGTCGCCATGCATTTGTACTTTTATTTCTTTTGAACTGATTTCTTTTTGCAGTTTTTCTTCACTCGTTGTAATTTGTTGTTGTAAAGCAATATTCTTTTTGTTCTGCTGATGGCTCTGCCACCACACCAATAATGAAATAGCAATAGGAACAAGAATCCCTATGATAGTAAGCCACAGTGGAACAGAATTGTTATTAATAGTGTTTATAAGCTCGTCTATCTTTTGTATAAGTTCTTCCATAATTATTCACCATCCGACATATTAGTATTGACTATTTCCATAATATCGTCAAAAGAGCAATCCAAAGCAACGCAGATTTTCATAAGAGTTTCTGCGTTTACATTTTCGCCCTTGTTCAATTTGTTGAGAGTATAGCTACTCAAGCCTGCCATTTGAACAAGGTCTTTTTTCTTTATATCCTTGTCAATTAAAAGTTTCCATAGCCTTTTGTAACTGATCGCCATAATAACGCTCCTTTTACAAGTATTCGATAAAATTATTATATCATATATTGTAAATAAAATCAATGCAAAATTGCAACTTCGCTCAATTTTACTCTAAAATAATTTGCTCGAATAAAATTTTTTCGGGAATTTTTCGTCTCAGGGTGGTCACTTGTCTCAAAAAACTGCTTTTACATAAGTGAGGGGATAAAATTTTTTCTCATTAGGGTGTCCACCTTAACTAAAAACCGGCTTTTACAATAGTGAGGGATAAAATAAAAATACACACATTTTTAAGTTCAACAATAGGAGATGAAAATGCGAAACAAAAACTTCTTTATGATACCCAATCGAATATTCTCACTCGGATTAAAGCCAAAGGAATTTGCCGTCTACTGTTGCCTTATCCGTCATAGCGACAGAGAGAAAAACTGTTGCTTTCCGTCAAGGCGGTTGATCGCACAGGAATGCAATATGGATAAGAAAACGGTAGACTCGGCAATCAAGGGCTTGGAAGAACGGGAGATTGTGAAAAAGGTCTGCCGACAACGAGAGAACGGAACACGGACAAGCAATCTCTATTATGTTCTCAAGCAAATTAAATAGCGCAAAATTTGTATCGGTATAGTGTAAGATTTTCGTAG
>JAZSRX010000039.1:0-2940 GCA_045538685.1 Eubacteriales bacterium
GTGGATTAAATGCCGTTCCAAGTGCTTAAACAATCAAAGCGTTGCACGGCCCATCAAAGCAAAAGCTACTTGGCTTGCGGGTAAAATTAAATGTGCCAAATGCGGATATGCTTTAACTGCTAAGATTTATAAGTGCAAAACTAAGTCCGACAACCGTTATTATCTCTGCACAAACAAATATCACTCCGGTGGATGTAACTTTGGCTCATTGGATGCTGATGTCGTGGACGACATTGTATTCAAAGAAATGCAGAAGAAATTAGCGGAATTCGAGACACTGTCAAAGAAAAAGCAGGACGGCTGTAACCTGCAAGTTGTAAAACTCAAAACACGCATAGAAGAGATTGACAAAGAAATATCCTCTTTGCTCGAAAAAATCTCGGCGGCAAATGACACGGTAATGCAGTACATAAATAACCGCGTTACCGAGCTTGATGCCGAAAAGAAAGAGCTTGGTGCCGAGATTGTTTCATTAGAGAGTAACCGCACAAATGATGTGGGTGAAATCAGTGGGTATTTTGAGCATTGGGATGAACTGTCGGTTAGCGACAAAATCACGGTGGTTGACTGCCTGATAGAGCGCATAACCGCCTCAAAAGAAAGCATTGAAATCAAGTGGAAAATATAAAATAGTAGACGTCGCAAAAGCATTTCACCATTGTTGTTCTGGTGAAGGCTTGCGGTTAGTTCAAGATAAGCTCGATGCCAAAAACTTCTATGCAATAAACCCCGGCTTTGATAAATAATTAATAATTCAATTCAGTATGACGTGATATAATGTTCTCGAACCGAGGAGAATGTGGAGCATTTGCAATGGCTTCTTTGGAAGCAAATTGCGCCACAATAACTCGGTTCGTTTTTTAATCATTATTGACAATTTGCAAAAAATCGGATATACTAATATTGGTAGAGATGTTTGTGATAGGGTTTACCCCCTGAGGCTTAGTGCCGACTCTTGCATCTCTACTATTTTTTTGTCCGATATAAGCAGACACCAACCAAAGTTTTTTATGTTTTGCCTCAGGGCAAGCGATAACGGCATAATACGTGCCGTTTATTTTTTGTGAATTTCAGTTTATGTGCAGGTTTATTGTTTTTATCATTAAACTGCTTGCTCCTCGCTAAGCTCGCTTTGTCGCTCTTCTTTCATATTGTCGGACTCTGTCGAAAGTTTTTTTGATTTTCTTCGGAATTTTTGTTGACATTTTGCGAAGAATTGAATATAATATCATTGAACCGAGGAGAATGTGGAGTATTTGCAATGGCTTCTTTGGAAGCAAATTGCGCCACAATAACTCGGTTCTTTTTTTATCATTATTGACAAATTGCAAAAAATCGGATATACTATTATTAGTGGTTGTGACTGCGGACTTTACCGCGTCCTCCACTTTGGTGGTAGTTGGCGCTGATTCCATAGCGCCCTCCACCATTTTTATTGGGTCAATATCATATAAAAATTTTTTCCGTTTTTGGAAGTTGCAATATTCAAAGTTGCCTTCCAAACGGTTTTATTTTTTTCTTGAATAAATACTTTCCAATATTGCCAATCATTTTTTCCGTAATTATCAAGCCAACCATATGAATATGATGCCGGTTGACTATCGTCATACCTTGAAGTAGCGAAAAGTTCATCAATAAAAATGATTGCTTTTTGTTGTGTTTTTATCAAATTCGCTTATCAAAATTTTGCTTTCGCCATAAATCTCGCCCTCCTATATTCAATTCTAACGAAAAAAACGGACAAAACGGACAACTTTTCTCTAACGTGCATTTTTTAATAAAAGCGCACGTTAAACTATCAAAAAACGCAAAAAAGCTCGGCTTAAATGAGACTTTTTCTCACTTTAGCTGAGCTTTTGGCATAAAAAAAGAGCGACCTTCGGGCCGCTCGCAAAAATAATTTTAAAAATTTTTATTTTTTGAAAAAAATATTATAACATACTGCTAACAGTATGCTATAATATAATTAAAGAAAGGAGATGTTGCTATGAAGCGAAAACAAAAGCCTACCCATTTGAAATAGCAACACTTGTTATCGAAGCACTAACTGCAATCGCCGCTTTGATAACCGCTATCAAATGGTGGTAGGCAGATCCCGAGGGGCTAAATGCCCCTCCCCCTTTAAGGGGTATTTATATTATATCACATAGAAAGGAGATTTTCAAGTGAAAACCTATAAATTTAGTTTAATCTCTCTTTGTTGCCTTTTCGTAATTTCCGCTAATGTTGGATTAACTATCCATCTGAGATTTCTTTTAGGCGCAAACGCCCTTATAATTTTGATAAACTGCATAAAAACAATTTTGAGGTGGAATTATGTCCGAGACTAAAACAAGAAAAACGAAAACGTCTTCTGCGGTAAAAGCGCGATATAACAATAAGGTTTATGAATGCGTTGCAGTTCGCTTGCCTAAAGAATTAGTATCCTCTTTTAAAGAAAAATGCAAACAGGAGAATATTAGCCAAGCTCAAATAGTAAAAAAAGCGATAGAGGATTTTCTGAACAAATAATGCGCCAACCCTCGCCCGTAACGTCGGCTATAAATCGCTCAATATAACCCTTTGCGCCCTTGCCGAAAACCTGCGCCACGCTTAAAAATTGATTTGGCAAATATTTTAAGAAATTACCATCTTTTTTTGATTTTCTTCGGAATTATTGTTGACTTTTTGCTTGGAATCGGATATAATATCTTTAGAAACGTTACCTTGCGCGGCGGACATTTGTCCGCCATGTCTAGTCTCGCTAATTTTGAGACTATGCGCATTGGTAGCGTTTTCTTTTATTCCCACGATATCATAGAAATATAACTGTTTGCATATAGCCGAATGAATTTTTGAATTTTGATTGACAATTTGCAAAAAATCGGATATAATATTTTTAGAAACACTGTCGTTAACAATGCTCAACCATTCATGCAGTTGAGGATTAACTTGCGAGAG
>JAZSRX010000008.1:0-66232 GCA_045538685.1 Eubacteriales bacterium
TTGCTCACGCGTTACTCACCCGTCCGCCACTGATCCGGGGCCGAAGCCCCTTCACCGTTCGACTTGAATGTGTTATGCACGCCGCCAGCGTTAATCCTGAGCCAGGATCAAACTCTCTAAAAAATGTTTATCTAAATCCCCAAAGGGACCTAAATCCTTTTTCAGAGCTATTTATTCTAGCTTCTTCTTACTTTTGAGTTTTTTTCTCAATGTGTTTTGACAAGAACTACACCGTTTCAGGATCTCTCCCGAAACACAATGTTTTTTCTCATTTTCTTGTTGTTCAATTTTCAATGATCAAGGTGCCGACTCAAAGTCGACTGTCCCATTATACAACAAAGTTTTTTGATTGTCAAGTAGTTTTTTCAAAAAAATATCTTTTTTTCTTAAAATTTTATTCAAAAACATTAATTTTCTTTTTTGTATAAACATTTTCGCACGCACGCGATTATTATATTATTGTAAGCAAAAAACAGATTAACCATATTCTAAAAACATATTGACAAAAATATAAGTCTGTGTTATACTTTTTTCGCAAAAAACAAACAGAAAGGTTTCTTTAACATGATACTCTACGAGGAGCTTTATTTTGAAATCACAGCAACCGGATCTAAATCCGAAATTAAAAACTTTATAAACTACTTAAATTCCGGAGAACTTGACGACTTCTTTGAGTTTTCTATGGATTATGTTGATTACGATGACGATTATGATTCCGCAGGGCCTGAAAGCGAGGTTACCGTTGTAATCTCCAACGATGATTACGGCATTGAAATTGACAAATTTTACACCGATGAGTTTCTTGAGGTTCTTTGTAAGGCAGGCAAACGCGTTTATCTGAAGGGCCAGCTTTACGACATAGATGACGATGAATATTCCTTTGTTAGCGAAGTAGGAGATCCATACTACACAAACGCTCTCCTCGCTCGCGGTCTTGACGGCGATGACGACGAAGACGAGGATATTTAATTAACAACCGGTCTTAATAGGCCGGTTTTTTTATTTAAAAATTTATTTTTTATTAACAATTTTTTATTTTAATATTGACAAATCTTTAATTTTGGGTATCATTTTTATGTATGAGTATATTCGGAGGACAATTATATGCAAAAAAGCAGTAATAGACCGACCATAAATCTGCTGTCATTTTTTGATAAGTCGAAAATGAGGGCTTGGAAAAAAGCGATAAAAGAAAATACCAAGGCCATCAAGGCAAAATATGACAGAATTAACAAAGAAAGAAAGGTAAACCGAAAGAGAAACGAAGAAATAAGAAAATCTCAGACGGAATACAATAAGACTGTAACAGCAACCGAAAACAAGGCCGATATTCAAAAGAGAAAGGCCTATGACGAATATAAAAATAGCAAACACACCAAAAAGGATACTGATAAGGTCTTAAAAAAATTTGAAAGAATTAATAAAAGTTGCGAAAAACGCAAAGATAATGCATTAAAACGCAAGAAAAAGAAAGATAACAATGCAGACGATATCAGAGATTTGAAATTATCGGTGATAAAAGCCAAGTATGTCAAATCTTTTTCCGGAACAAAGGCAAAGAAATTGTCCATAGTGGGAACCGGTGGTATTTTTATTGTTAAGTGGATTATTGCGGAATTACCAAGGTTTCAAAAAATAGCGAATGCTATGGATAATGTTATACATAATTTGACTGCAGGAAGGGACTGGGTTTCTTTGTTAATTCTTCCCATATTATTCCTTTTTGTTCTTGCAATCAACAGCTTAATATGCAGCAATGACGTACATGAATGCGTTTCGGGTGCAGTTTCTGTATTTTTGGCTAATATGTTGGTCAGGGCTACCGATCAAAACCCGATACTTGTGGGCAAGGTTAATTTGGGAAATGTTCAATACATTGCTACTTTTGTCGGTGTATATCTGCTTGTTTTAGCCGCGTTTTCTGCGACTACATACGTCCCCATTCGCACCGTAATAACCACGCGTATAAACAATATAAAGAACGAAGCCAGAGTGTTTGATCTGACATATAAAGATCTTTTAACTCAGGGAAATAGTTACGAAGACAAACGAACTCATTACAATTCGGTTGCTTTGGCAAAAATTTCAGGACCAATATTCTTCTTTATTTGTTTGGGAATAGCAATTTTTTCATTTATTGTAACAATAATTTGGATGGTACTTATTAACTTCCTTCCTTCTTGTTCGTATACAGCATCGATCGTTTTTGTTCTCTTTATCCCATCATTTATTAATGCTTTTGAGAAATATAGCAGAAACATTAATCCTGATAATGTTGAAAACAAAGTGGATGAAACGATTAACAAGCATAAAAAGGATGTTGCGAATAAGGCAATCGAAACAATAAAGAACAATAACAAACTCGAAATTAAAGTACAAACATTCGAAGATTATCTCAAGCAAATCCATAACTTTACTAGGCAAATTGGAAAGAAAGAATTTTGGATTAAACTATTCAAAAATTTTCTCAACCCCAGATACTTATTTACAAGGTAACATTTTTCCGCAAGCATCATTACGGTGCTTGCGGATCTTTTTTGCAATCTTTAGTTTACATTAGTTATACATATTGTTACAAGAAAGGTAGTTATACAACTGTTCACCGTGGTTCTGCTCTTCCTTTTGGATATGAGCAAGAGTGTCACGAAGGACAGGACTTGAGAATTCAAACACCCCGGTGTTATATACAGAAGAAACGTGTTTTTCCATAGAAAGAGCATCCTTACACAAATAAGCATCGTGCTTCTTTTCCACTTCGTTGCAACTTGACATTTTGCACTGAAGCTTTGCCTGCACCGCCGAAGGTGACTGAGCTGGCATTGATACCTCTGTTCCGTTTAAAATCTGATTAATGGTATCAAGATGCTTTTGTTCTGTTTGTTCCAGGTTTGAAAAGAGTGCTTTCAGCTCGGGATCGTGTGCCATCTGCGAGTATTTATTATACTTTTCAATACAAAGCTGTTCCTGGGACTTTAAGTCTGATAAAAGTGTAGTTTCCTTTTGTGTAAGTGTCATAAAAATCCTCCTTTATTTTGGTTTCAAGGAAATTATAACCGCGAAAGAGCATTTTATTCCCGTTTAAATATCGCAAAAGAGACCTTATCCCGATAAAAGCGGAGGTTTTTTTTCGTTTTTCTTTGATAAATCTGTTTCTGCAATTGTTTTGTGCTTTTATCGACAGCATATTTCGGCGTATTTTTCCTCTCTTTTGGTTTATAATTACTTGAATACTTTTTGAAAGGCGGAAAATATATGGACAAGCTGACAGACAGCAATAATCAAACCGCGGAACGCAGAGGAGGCATTAAAGCTTTTTTCCTTCAAATAAAAGAGAGCATTAAATCGCTTTGTGACGGAGCAAGAGAAGACGGAAGAATGCTTCTTTTTGATCTGATGCTGTTTTCTGTTGGATTTTTATTATCCAGATGTCATCTGATAATGGGTGCAAGACCGCTTGGACTTGCTTTTGTGGCAGTTCTTCCAACCGGTGTGTGGCCTGCCCTCGGAGGAGTGGTAATCGGATCGCTTTCTCTCGGGCTTGAAGGAATAATATTTGCCTCGTCTGCCGTAATAATAACCCTTCTTCGTGCGATAGTTTCTGCACCCGACAGAAGATTTGAAGGCGGAGAACTTTTTTCTGAAAGTGTGATGCTTCGCTTATCAATATCGGTGCTTGGCGGATTTGTTGTATCTGTATATGAGGTTCTTATGCTAAAGCTCAGCGAAGCAACACTTTTGTTTGGCTTGGTTATGATTATAGTAACACCGCTGGCGACATTTGCTCTTTCAGGGCTTTTTTCCACAGGAATAAGCTTAAAGGGGCTTATTTCGGGAAGCGACAATATTTTGAAAAGCAAAAGCGACGATCGTGATGAACGTTACAACAAGATATTTTTCCAAATTTCCGCACTGACACTTATTTTCTTTGTCGGATTGTCATTAAAAAATGTGAATATCGTCGGAATATCCTTTTCATATATATTCAGTGCCACAATCACCCTACTTGCAGCAAAGCGATTCGGCGGTCTTCGTGCTATGGCTGTTGGCTTCATTTCTTCTTTATCGGTTTCGGGAACGCTGTCAGTATCATTTGCACTTGCAGGACTCTGTTCGGGTGTGATGTTTAGCTTCGGCGGCGGATATGCAATAATTGCAGGGGGAGTTGCCCTTTGTGCTTTCAGTGCATATTCCTCAGGACTGAACGGTCTGTTAAGCACACTTCCTGAATATGCGGTTGCCTGTGCTCTGACACTTCCCTTACTAAAGAAAATCCCCGAACAAGAAACCGACAGCTCCACAGAAGAAGAGCCGACAGAAACCGCAGAGGATATGGTAGGAACAATGGCACTGGCATATCAAAACAGATATACTGGAAGTCTTGACTCGCTAGAAGCGGCACTTACGAATCTGTCTAAGGTTATTAACGAACATACAAAGCCCACCTCAAAGCTTTCAAAAGAGGAGTACCGGGACATCATAATCGGTGTGGCAGAAAACAGATGCATCGGATGTGCAGACGGAATGTTATGTGCAAAAGAGGACATTCGTCCTTCGATTAAAAACGCAGATAAGCTTGCCGGGATGCTATGCGAAGGCAAAAAAATAACTGCTCAAGACCTGAATACCGACACAGAGTTTTGCCATATGGCAAAACTTCTTTCGGAAGAAATCAACCGCGAAGCAGGCAGAAAAGAACGGGAGAGCTACCTTCTCACAGGAACAACGGGTGCAGCAGAGGAATATGAGCTTATTTCCGGGCTGATAAGCCGTGCCAGAGCAAACGACAATTCCGAGCGGGCAGTAGACAACAGTATGACTCCTACACTTACAGAGGCATTTCACAACTGTGGCTTTAAAAACGGAACAATACGTGCCTTCGGAGAAAGAAGAAAACACTTTATTCTGGCAGGAGAGGATGAAAGCGGAGTAAAAATTTCCTCCTTTGAGCTTAGAAAAAGCATAGAAAAGGCGGCTGATGTACGGCTTGGAACTCCGGAATATTTTCGCAGAGGGAAAATGGTACTAATGGAGTGTGATATTCGCCCTCGCTATAAAGTCAGTGTGGCAACCGCCGCAATGCCGGGAAAGGCAAACGAGGTTTCGGGAGACACCGCAATTAGTTTTGAAACAAAAAACGACTGTTTTTACTCTCTGATTTCGGACGGAATGGGAAGCGGAACGGTGGCAAAGCAAACCTCTTCATTCGCAGCAGATTTTATTAAAAATGCAATGGATATAGGTGCGGCAAAGGAAACATTAATTCTTATGCTGAATCACAACATAAGAGCAAGGAGAGAAGAATGTTCGGCAACAATAGATCTTTTCGAGCTGGATTTGCTTAACGGAAACGGAGTTTTCTTAAAAAGCGGTGCCGCTCCCTCTTATATAAAGCGAGATTCATCTATTTTCCGCATCAGGTCACAAACCGCACCGATAGGTCTGCTTCGCTCTATTGACACCGAAAAAATAAGTGTAGAAATCAGACGCGGAGACTATATCTTTATGATGTCCGACGGAATAGCCGATTCGGCAGAAGATGCACCCTGGTTGCTTTTGCTTTTGGGAGAGCCGCCGAAGAAAAATCTTACCGAATACGCGGAATATATATTAAATGAGGCAAAAAAGAACTCGAGAGTACAGGACGATATGAGTATTACGGTTATTCGGGTTGAGGAAGCATAGTCAACCAATAGGGCTTATTTTCATATACTGAAAATGAAACCCAAACGAAAGGGAGTATTATGAAAATTATTGTAATGCATTCGCCAAAAGCTCTGCGACGTTTACTTGCTAAAATTTTTGGAGTAGAGCTTAATAAAAAATAACATATAACCTAAAAAATAAAGGGTTTTGTAAATTGTAGTTTACAAAACCCTCTTTTTTATTTTAATTTACTTACAAACCGTTCTATTTTTTCAAGTGCCTCGGCTATATGTTTTACCGAGTACGCATAGGAAATTCTTGCATATCCCTCTCCGCACTCACCAAAGGCAGTGCCGGGAACTATGGCACATTTTTCCTCCATCAAAAGTCTCTGGCAAAACTCCTCAGAAGAAAGACCGTATCCGCCTATATAGGGATAAATATAGAAAGCTCCCTCGGGAACCATTACGGGCAGACCGATTTTGCGAAGACCATCGGCAATGAATACTCTTCGTCTGTTATACTCCGCACACATTTCAGCGATGTCATCGTCTCCGTTTTTCAGTGCCTCGATTGCCGCAAACTGAGAGACGGTGGGAGCACACATTATTGCATACTGATGAAGCTTAGTCATCTGTTTTATCCAGGTTTTCGGACCGACAAGATATCCGAGACGCCATCCCGTCATAGCATATGCCTTTGAGAAGCCGGAGGCAATAATTGTTCTCTCCTTCATTCCCTCAATATTTGCTATGGAAATATGCTTTTTGCCAAAGGTAAGCTCGGCATATATCTCGTCCGAAAGAATAACAATATCTGTTTCTTTAATTACCCCGGCAAGTTCTTCAAGCTCTTCCCTCTCAAGAATTGCACCTGTGGGATTGTTGGGATAAGGAAGAACAAGAAGCTTGGTTTTTGGTGTAATAGCAGAGCGAAGCTCTTCGGCGGTAAGCTTAAAGCCGTTTTCCGCCTTGGTGTTTATGGTTACAACATTGGCACCTGCCATTTTTGCAATCGGCTCATAGCAAACAAAGGAAGGCATCGGCACAATAACCTCATCTCCGGGATTTACGAGAGCACGAACAGCAACGTCAATCGCCTCGCTTCCGCCGACGGTTACCAAAACCTCATCTAGACCATATTCAAGATCAAAGCGACGTCTTAAATAATTAGTAACCTCAAGGCGAAGCTCGGGTAAACCCGAGTTAGAGGTATAATATGTGTGACCGCGTTCAAGCGACTGAATAGCCGCCTCTCTGATATGCCAGGGTGTAACAAAGTCGGGCTGACCGACGGTAAGTGCCGTAACGTCACCCATATCAGCAAGCAGGTCAAAAAATTTTCTAATTCCCGACGGCTTAATGTCTTTAAGCGTTTCGGAAAGCATTAACTCGTGATCTATCATAACAAATCGTTTTCCCTGAGATCCTTTTTCGGTGAATTGTAAATAACTCCGTTGTACTTATATGTTTTAAGAACAAAATGAGTTGCGGTTGCTGTAACAAATTCAATGGGAGCAAGCTTTCTCGCCACAAAGTAAGCAACCTCTTTCATAGTCTTTCCCTCGATAAGAACGGTGAAATCAAAACCGCCCGACATCAGATAAAGGCCCTTGATCTCGGGATAATTCTGTATCTTTTCCGCAATCTTGTCAAATCCGTCATCACGCTGAGGCATAACCTTTACCTCAATAAGTGCGGTAACGGTCTCCTTTTCGGTCTTATCCCAGTCGATAATCGCCTGATAACCCAAAATCACACCGTCTTTTTCAAGCTGACGAATCATATTTTTTATATCGCCTTCCTCCTTGGAAAGCATAAGTGCAAGCTCCGCAGGAGTGAGAGTTGCATCATTTTCAAGCAATTTCAAAAGTTTTTCCATATCAAACCTCTGTTTACAGTATTATTTTTAATATTGAAATTTATTATATCACCCTTTTTATATAAAGTCAAGAGAGCGTCCGCAACGGACGCTCTCCAATTTGTTAATTTTCTTTATTTTCACTGTCCGAAGTGCAGCACGAGCCGCCGCAACCCGAGCAATTTCCCGAGCAACCGCCCGACGAGCATGTCTTACTGCTTGGGCAGCCGATGCATTTTTGACCGGACATCTTTGCCTTAACAATATAACCGACAGCACCGCCTATAATAACTACAATAGCGACGATAGGAATAATTGTTCCTCCCATATTACACCTTTACCTTTTTGGAAGTCTTTTCGGCTGTTTCCTTTTTGATCTCATTTTCCTTTTTGATAATCAGAACAGTAAGAATTGCTGCGAATACCGCAACAACAGACCAACCGAGAATGGGCATCCACGCCTCGCCGAACTTGCCGCCGGTGAAGAGAGTGCCAAAGAAGTATACAAGGAATCCGATTGTATATCCCACACCAAGCTGAAGTCCGATACCGCCAAAGAGCCACTTTTTGCTCTTGATCTCGGAATTCATAGCACCGATTGCCGCAAAGCAAGGAGGTGTAAACAGATTGAACATAAGGAATGCAAGTGCGGCAACTCCGCTGATTCCGAAGGCAGATGCAACTGCATTTTCGCTACCTTCAAGCATTGCAAGCTCGTCAAGGTCAAAGAGGTTTGCAATAGAGAAGCATACCGCAAGAGTTCCTACAACGTTTTCCTTTGCAATAAATCCGGTAATTGCCGCCGCAGCCAGCTGCCAGGCAACAACACCCACAATAGGAGCGAAGAGATAGGAGAAGGGAGAAGCAATGGTTGCAAGGATAGAGGTGTTTGCCGCATTCTCTGCAACAACATTAAAGGACCAATCAAAGTTCTGCATAACGTGAACTGCAAAGTTACAAACAAGAATGATTGTTCCCGCCTTAACTATGTAAGACCAACCACGCTGAAGCATAGACTGACACGCACGAAGAATACTGGGAGCTTTGTACTCGGGAAGCTCTATGATAAAGAAGGACTTTTTCGCCTTATGGCCTGTAAGCTTGTTAATGAGCAATGCACAGAGGAGAATAATCACGATAGCAACAAAGTACATTGACACACCCACAAATGCATTGTCTCCGAAGAATGCACCTGCAAAGAGCGAAATTACGGGAAGCTTTGCACCGCAAGGCATAAAGGGAGCAAGCATTGCTGTGGCACGTCTTTCTCTCTCGTTACGGATAGTACGGCAAGCCATAACGCCGGGAATCGCACAACCTGTACCTACAACGAAAGGAATAACAGACTTGCCCGAAAGACCAACTCTCTTGAAAATAGGGTCAAGCACTACGGTAGCTCTTGCCATATATCCGCAATCCTCAAGGAGAGCGATAAGGAAGTACATTACCATTACAAGAGGAAGGAAGCCCACAACGGCAATAAATCCGCCGATTATACCGTCAATTAGGATAGATCCCCAGATGTTAAGCGACTCTGCATCGCCCTGAATAACACCCGCAAGTGCTTCCTGCCCTGCTTCAAGCCAGCCAACAAGAAGGTCTGCAATCCACACACCCGGACCAACCTGAGAAATCCAGAAAACAAGGAACATTACAACGGCAAAGATCGGAATACCCAGCCACTTATTAGTGAGAATCTCGTCGACCTTATCCTGTGCGTTTTTGTCCTTTGTCAAAACCTTTCTTGTTTCAACTCTTTTTACAACACCGTTTACAAATTCGAATCTCTTTCTGTCCGCACGTACAACCGCAGACTTGTCGGTAAGATCAATCTGTCCCTGTACATAGGGTGCTTTTTGTCCCTTTCCGATAACAGAAACAGCGGCTACAACAAGTTCACGAAGTCCGTCACCTGTGGTAGATGTCGTTTCAATAACCGGGCAACCAAGTCTTCTGGAAAGCTCTGTTGCGTCAATTTTGTTGTGTTTTTTCTCGTTTGCATCGGTCTTATTCAGTGCAACTACCATAGGTACACCAAGTTCAAGAAGCTGGGTAGTAAAGAACAAGCTTCTGGAAAGATTGGTGGAGTCTACAATATTAATTATTGCATCGGGATGCTCCTCTTTTACATATGTAGAGGTTATACTTTCCTCCGAGGTAAAGGGTGACATAGAATATGCACCGGGAAGGTCAACCGCAATAAGCTCACCTTCGCCGTAATAAACCTTTTTTATGGGGTGTTCCTTTCTCTCAACGGTAACACCGGCCCAATTTCCTACCTTTTCACTTCTTCCGGTGAGGGCATTAAACATAGTGGTTTTACCGCTGTTGGGATTTCCCGCCAACGCAATTCTCATCATTTTCTCCTTAATTATGTATATTTGTCAACTTTGATTTACTTTTTCTTGGTTAGCAGTTGCTAACCGCCTGGTAAAAAAACAATTTTTTAATTGTTTAATTGTGAACATAAATGGCTTCGCCAAGTGCTCTGTCAATATTGTATCTGCCGTCTTTGATAGAAACGGTAAGACCGCTTTTTCTGCGGGAGATAACGGTTATCGGCTCACCGCTGTAACAACCAAGCGAAAAGAGAAATGCATCCAGCTCTTCGTCATCGGTCTCAATGCGATCAACTATATATTCTCTTCCTTCCTCAGCAGTCCAAAGATTCATTTTTGTTCTCCTAAATAAGATGTTTTTGTCGGTTAGCATCTGCTAACCACAGATTATTATACACATTTTACGGTGATTTGTCAAGTATTTTCTTAATTATTTTCTTTTTTTATCCAGATTTGTTATTTATGAACATTTTTACTTGACTTTGAACGACTTTTATTGTATAATTTATAAGACCTAAAACGGCAAATATCAATAATAATCAAGGAGAAAATCATGAGCAAAAACCTTAAAATCGCAATAGCACTTATGCTTTTATCGTGTACTTTTTTAACTCTCTGCTCCTGTGTTGCAAAGCCAAAGCTCAATCTTGAAGATGCGGCCGACAACCTTAAGGACGAGAATTACACGGTTTACTATGTTGAAGATGCGGAAGATAACAATCCCAGATATCAGGAAACCCTTAATGCTTACAAGGGCGACGAAGGTATCTCTATCATCAAATTCACCGACTCCAAAACAGCTAATCTTTATTATGAAAATCTCAAACTGGAATATGATTACAAAATTGACAGTCTGAGACTCCAAATAGAAACTTTAAAGCACCAAATCAAGAAGTACGAAGACGACCTTAGTAAAGAGGAAATTAAAAGTCTCGAAAAGACACTTGAAAATTGCGAAGAATCTCTTGAAAAATATAAGGAAGATTATTGCTTCGGCAAGAGCGGCAAAACCGTATGGTACGGAACAAAGGATGCTGCTAAGGACTCCAGAGGTTAATTTTAACCAAAAAAGCGAAATCAAATATACTTACATATAGTTTAAAAACGTCCTCGTTGAGAAATTGTAAAAATGCAATGGCTTAATGGGGGCCGTTTTTATACTTTTATTTCAATTTTTATGTGATTGATTATGTGATTGATTATGTAAAATTGCTCTGTTTTTTTGTCGTTTTAATAAAACTTAATAAAAATAGTGCTTTAAAATGGCTTGACTTTATTTTATGCGTGTGCTACAATAAAATAGTCACTATTATATGTGTAAATTTTTTTAAAGGAGAAAACCATGGAAAAAATTCTTGCTTCTATTAAGGGCTTATGGGCAAAAGCCAATAAAAAGCTTGTAATTGTTGTTGCATCCATCGTACTCGTTGTTGTTGCAGCCGGTGTTGGTTTGGGCATTTACCTTAACACACCCTCTGTTCTTGCAGTTAGAGCTGCATCCAGATTTGCAGACGACCTTGTTGCACGTGATGAGTTCAAGACAATTACCAAGACACTTAAGAAAGGTTCTGTTGAGGCATCTATGTCCAGTCTCAAAATGGACGACGAAGACCTTCTTCCCGAAGGATTCGCAGCATCAGGAAAGGTGTACTTCTCTAAGAATGCCTATATGCTTGAGAACCTTAACGTAAAGGCAGACGAGTTTAAGATTTCCGGTAATGTTTATATTTCCGACAAGCTCGTTTACATTCAGGAAGACGAGATTCTTAAGGACGCTTACGGTATTGAGTTCGATAATCTTGCAGAAGATTTCAGCAACTCTATCTTTGCATACGGTTCGGGTTCTGATTTCGCAATTCCCGACGAAGAGCTTTATGATGCACTTATTACCACTCTTGAAAACAGCAATGACGACAAGATGGTAAAGGAATTCGAAAAGATCACCAAGAAGTATGTTAAGGATCTTTACAAGATCGTTTGCGAGCACGCTGAGTTCGAGTCCGAATCCGACAAGGTTAAGATCGACGGCAAAAAGCAGTCTGTAAGAGTTGTTACTCTCAAGATTGACGAAAAGGCAATGGCAAACATTGTGAACGATGTATACGAGTACCTTGCAGAAGACGACAAGCTTGTTGAATTCCTTGAAAAGTACGAGGATGCTTTTGCAATCGTAGTATATAGTGCAAATATGGATCAGACCATCGCCGAGATGTACGAAGAGATGATCGAAGAGATGGGCGAAGAGATTGATGATATCTGCGACGACATCGAAAGCAGCGAGTTCAATGTTGAAGTTGAGCTTGTTACACCTAAGGCATCTTCCAAGATTCTTCAGCTTAACGTATCCCTTGACGGTGACGAAATGATTTCTCTTGATGTTGGTAAGTCCGGCATTAAGAAGTCCAACAAGATCACCATTTCTTCCGGCGGTGTTGATGTTGTATACGAAATCGAAGAGAACAACAAGAACGCATACGAGGCAACACTTAAGGTTGGCAAGGAAAAGGTTGCTTCCATTAAGATCGACCGCAGCGGAGACGAGTTCAGCGTTTCTTTGGGTGCAAGCGAAGATAACCGCGTTGTAGTTAAGGGTAGCATTTCCAAGAGCGGAAAGACCACCACTATCGGTGTAGAGAAGATTGAATATACACACGAAGATTACGTTTACGATGATTATTGGTCAGGACATTACGAAACCGTTACCGAAACCATCAAGACAAACCTTGAGATCATAATCACCGAATCCGATAAGATTCCGAAGGCACCCACCGACTTCACAACCATCGACCAGATTAAGGAAGATGACATCGAGAACTGGGTAAAAAGAGTATACGGCGAGGAAGAATAATTCCTTCGTTTAAACTCAATCTATAAATCCGTCGGCAGAATTACATAGTTAGACTAAATAATTTCTACGGACAAAAAAGGACAGAGAGCTTTCTCTGTCCTTTTTCTTTATTTATCGGCAAAACAAAATTTTATTAATTTAAAGTCGTTAAAATCATTTTATTTAATATCAACACCGCCGAACACACTTGTTGCCTCTATGTAGAGTGTAACAGGCGAGTCGGGATTTCTTTCATAGTTGTCATCCACACCGCCAAAAACGGAAGTTGAGTCAACCTGAAGATTAATTCCCTTAGGAAGAATAATATCCACCCCACCGAAAACTGCATTTGCCTTAATCTTGCAATCCCTCTCGATAATTGCGTGCGAAAGATCACAGTCCACTCCGCCAAAGACAGCATTGATCTCACATCCGTCGAACTCAACACCGTCAAAATTCATATCCCTGCCGCCAAACACTGCGGTTTCGGAAGGAACTCCTGTAGGAAACTTTATCTCTGCATAAGCTTTATTTTTTCTTTTTCTGAAAGAATCTCCAAAAATAAGCTTAAATCCAAACAAAAGAAATACGGCAACACCAAGTATTTCCCAAACGTTATGAGATTCAATATATCCAAGCTTTTTAAGAAGCAAAGAGACACCAAGCACCAATCCAATGCCATTTCCTACCTTGTCCCTCTCGGTAATCAGTCCCACACCGCACGGAATAATTATAAACAAAGTCCACCAGCCCGGAAACCATATGTCAATTTTTGTAACACCAAGGGCATTAAGTGCTAATATCACACCTGCAGCAAGTAAAACTATACCCCAGATAATCTTTTGAAACTTTTTCATAATACACTCCTTTTTTATTTCATTATATACCCATTTTTTAGAAAGTCAACAATTAAATGAGACATTCTATCTCGAAAATCAACGATGCAGTATTATCCTCGGAATATTCGATTTCTTCGGAGATAACACGAACCCACTCTGCAAGTGTGTCAAAATCAGCCACTCTCTCTTTGCTCATATGCTGAAGAACCGAAAGTAAAAGCAAACAATAGCCCACTCTTGCACGAAGCTCATCATAGTTTTCAGAGATGCTCACATGGCGAAAAACAAGGTATGCAAAAAAGCGGATAAAATATATATCGTTTTGTGGAAAAACAGCATTATCGCAAACCCCGAAAATTCCTCGTCTGCTCTCATCCAGATATTCAAGCGACATAAATGCCTCTCGCCACTCCTCTTTTTGCGTGTGAAATTGAGGTAAAGAGTATCTTTCCCTTATCGCGTTTATCTTTTCCGTATAAGACAAATCCCTGTTTTTAAGCACAGAATATATGTATTCTCTATGTGAAATGCTGTCAAAATTTGTTTCATCAGCCGCCTCTGCTAACCGAGAATATTCATCAAAGCAGTCATAGTCATCGGATGTGAGAATTATACGGCAGGCCTCTTCGCACACCGCACCTATTCCGCCTTCTACCCTGCCCATAACACTGTGATAAAACCTTGGATGCTCCCGACAAATAAGCGAAACACCGCCTTCGCCCATACGGCAAATGAGGCGACATAGCCCTGCGTTATCAAGAAAGGGACACCTGCCGTCAGATAGGAGTTTTATCGTTGAATCGGACGTGTCAATGTGAGACATTATTTCGTCATAAATCTCGCCTTCCGATTCTTTATACATATTCATCGTTTCTTCGTCAACACCAATCTCCCAACTAACGCAGCAACTGTGCCTGCATTTCTCGGCGATGCATTTAAATTTTTTATAATAAGAAGGAAAACAAACCGTCATATATCTTCCCCTTTCTTTTTACTCATTTTATCACAAATACAGGAAAAAGTAAATAGACCGTTACATTTTTTTGTTTAGTAAAAACCGACGTTTTTATTTATTAACGAATTATTCGATTTTAAAAAGATCAATATCAACAAAACAATCGGTCGAAAAATAACGAACAGATATTTTTCTTTTTTTAGCAAAAGCACTTGACAAAGCACTTATTTTTTGGTAGAATATACAAGCACATATTTGGAGCATTAGCTCAGTTGGTTAGAGCTACCGGCTCATAACCGGTCGGTCCAAGGTTCGAGTCCTTGATGCTCCACCACAGAAACGGCACCCATTTGGGTGCCTTTTTTGTTTCTGTGGTGGAGCATCAAGATTGACTCGCCCTTGCTCTTTGGCTTTGCCAAAGATAAGGTATTGCCGCTCGGGGGGATATTTGTGCCGATTACACTTGTTGCAATACCTGAATACACCATCTCCTCGCCAGGCAAGATACCGCTGTTGCGGTATGCGCATACCAAACGAAGCTGTCGGAAAGCTCGCTTTCCAGCAGCGAGTGCAGGTATATTGCTCCAAAGGAGCAAAGTCCTTGATGCTTCACCACCGTCGAGCATTTTTCTTTTATAAAAACCAAAGCTCCGAAGGTTTCCCTTCGGGGTTGTCTGGAGCAACACGGGTATTCGTTTGCTACGCAAAAACGAAGATACCCTCGCCCTTCGCCTGAAGAACAAGCTCTTCGATCTTCGGGCGGAGTATGTGAACCGGATTCTGTGTCTTAGACACAGAGCTCGATTCAAAGCGAGAGTAGCAACTCCAGACAACCCCAAAACAAAAAAGCACTCCCACAAGAGTGCATATTTATATTATAAAAACCAAAGCCCCGAAGGTTTCCCTTCGGGGTTGTCTGGAGCTGCTACCCGGATTTGAACCGGGGACCTCGTCCTTACCAAGGACGCGCTCTACCAACTGAGCCATAGCAGCATGCACCAAGATGTTTCCCAGTGACTCGATTATTATAACAAATATTTTTAATTTTGTCAATACATTTTAGAAAAAAAGCAAAAAATTTATTAATTAGAATTGCATTAATTCTACAAATGGTTTTTTATAACGTCTATATTTATAACAAAAATATACAAACATCTTAACAAAAACCTTGAAATGTTAATTTATGTATGTTATAATCAAATTAAGAAACTTTTGACAATCAACGGAGAATTATAATATGAAAAATTTACTGGATTCACTTTCAATATTTGTTTTCCTGATAATTGTTGTTCTTATCGGATTTAAAACCGCAAACGATTTGAATGAAGCCAAGATGAATGCATATATCGACAGCTTCGAACCGGTAAACTACAGCAACCAGCTTTCACCCGAATATGATAGCGACGGAGTTCCCTATTTTGTAACAGACGGTGACTTTAAGGTTCTTCATCTGACAGATATACATATCGCAGGTGGCATTTTATCTAAAGAAGAGGATAAAAAGGCAATCAATGCAGTTGCTGCAATGATTAACACCGAGAAGCCCGATTTGGTTGTGGTAACAGGTGACATTTCCTTTGCTGTGCCCTGGGCAGGAACAATTAATAATGCTTATGCTCACAAATACTTCATTCGTCTGATGGAAAACCTTGGTGTATATTGGACAGTAACATTCGGAAACCACGATTCTGAAGTATATGACTTCTATAACAGAGCACGTGTGGCAGAGATGTATAACAGTGAAAATCTTAAACACTGTCTTTACACCTCAGAAGATGGCGGAGTATATGGCGAGGGCAACCACGTAATAAATCTCAGAAATTCCAAAGGGCTTATTACAAAAAGCTTTATTATGATGGATACCAATTCCTATACCGACGAAGATCCTCTTGGAATCAGATGGATTTACGATAACATTCACGAAGACCAGATTGAATGGTATCGAAATGTAATTAACACCAACAACAGCTACAACCAAAACATTCTTGACTCCATTCCCGAAAGCAAACGTCCTGAGAATACAGAAGATTTTACCACAGTACAAAGTATGGTATTTGTTCATATTCCGCTTATGGAAGTAAGAAATGCTTATAACGAATATCTTGATGCAGGAGAAGCAAATACAGAAGATTTAAAATATCTTGAAGGTAAGATAGGCGAAGAAGAGCCCTACGTTTACTGCTCAGAAGAAGAGGAAGAGATGTTTGAGACTATGCTTTCTCTCGGCAGTACAAAGGCGATGTTCTACGGACACGATCACCTGAACAACGCAGTTATGGAATACAAGGGCATCACCCTTTCCTACGGATATTCAATAGACTATTTTGCATATTCCAACATAGATTTGAAGGGTGCACAGCGAGGATGCACGGTTATCAACTGTCACGTCGACACATCCTTTGATATTATCCACGAAAACTACTATCAGGAAAAATACACTCCCCTTTATGAAAAAGAGGTTGTGGATATGACTCCTTAAAAAAACGGCGAGAAATTCTCGCCGTTTTTTCTTTTTTACTTTGAAAGCGATTCAAGCAGTGCACTATCGGTTACACCGAGGGAAAGGAGAATTAATATCTTTTCCGCATCGTTGTCAGTGCTTGCTACCAGTGTATCAATAGTAAGTATTTGACTTGTACCGCACTGAAGGCAATGTCTCTCATACTCAACACCGCCAAGAAGTCGCCAATCGCCAAATTCGTGATCATAAGTGGGTGAAATCTGCGAGCCGGAGGACAGAAGCTTGTCACAGTCGGAGCAGTAGGTGTCGCCTGTATAACCGTTATTTTTGCAGGTAGCATCAAGCTGATTTCTGAGCTCGGTACGGCTGTGAGTACATACAGGATCGGGATTGTCGGGTGTGTAGTTAGGATCTTGTGCTCCGCAGGCACACTTACCGTTAACGAATGTGTGTACATGAGGAACTTCGGGATCGCTACCGCCCTGGTTACCGCCGTTGTTTCCTGCTGAAAGTGCCTCGCCGGAGGGAGTCTGCATATCAGAAGGAACCTCTCTGCCAAAGATAAGCCAAGCATACTCGGGATAGTCGATAAATACGTTTCTGTTACCCTGAATATCTTCTACAACCTCGTTTCTACCCATTTCCCAGGTATCTACAGGGTCCATTTCGCACCAGGCAAGAAGAACGTCAACACTCTGGAATACCTCAGTTACACTGTCTGCACCCCACTGCGAGCCCCATCTTACATAAACGTAAAGACAGATTCTTGCCACGTCACCCTTAACATTGTCAAGGGGTTCGTAATATGTAGAACTGTATCCGCCAAGTACACCGGATGCAGGATTGCTGCCGTAAACCGCCTTACCGCCACTGGCATTACCGTACTTTTTGTTTCCGCGAGTGCTGTTAACTACCGCATCCGAGGGACGAATGTGGTGAAGGTCTGCACCGCCGCCGGTTGTGTTGTCACCGCCAAGACTCTTGGGCCATACGTGCTCACGGTTCCAACCGTTCCACTGGCTCATTGTTGCCTCGTAGCTTGTATAAATAAGACTTAATTTATTGCTTCTTCCGTTTTCGTTTTCACAGTCGGTTCTGTTTGCCATATAATGACAATCATCATAAGATGAAACATATGTATGTGTGGATCTCATAAGTGTGCGAAGAGAATCAAGTATCTCTGTTGATGACTTTTGAGAAAGAACGTCATATTCGTAGATTCCGTTATAGTAATAATCTGCACTTGTGCCGTCAAGAGTAGTACAAACAACATCACGCTGGCCGGAGTTGTAGCTTTGGGAATAAGACGTGGGCTGTCCTACGGCGATTACGGGCACGTAGGAAGAAAGTATAATTATTATAGCTAACAGTGCAGCCACTGTGCTCTTTAAATATTTTCTCATGTTTTTCTCCTAAAATATTATTTTTTCGGTGTTTTTGTAAACTTTTATTTACTTATCCAAGGATTTCGTCGAGAGAAGCATCCAAATACTCCTCTGCATCACGAGGTGCAGAAATACTAACCTCTGCATCATAGTTATATTCGTAATTGAGATGCATAGTTACTTTGTATTCCTCGCCGCCCATATTAATAACAAAATTACATGAGATTTTCGAGCTGGTTATTTCGCCTTTAAATGTTTCGAAGCAATATGTTACATCACTAAGCTTTACCATTGCACCGATGGCCTCAAACTTTGATGCAAAAATGTTGCAAAGACTTTCTTTTGCATCGCTTGAAATACCTGTGCAGGTATAAATAATTGAATAACCGTGGGGCTCTGTGTTAGACTGACTGAAATCATCCTTGCTGATATTTGCACCTGCACCAACATCAGAAAGAAGCTGAGACTTTTGCTCGGCATTCATATTTGCCTTCTTATATTCGGACAAAAAAAGCTCGCCAACGGAAATTTCATTTGCATAGTAAATAACACCGTCTATGTAAACATAATCTGTTTTTGTGGTGATGTCATTTACACTTGCAAAAGATTCTACCTTGATGTTATCACCGTCAAAACTAATTGTAGTTGCGGGAGATCCAATGGCAGCAATTGCATCCTTCATTTTAGCATCCTTGGTTTCGTACACCGTCTTTACGGTTACAGTATAACTGTCGGACGTTTCTTCGGGCTCTTCGGTATCGCCAGAGTTGTTTTCGCCACCTGTTTCTTCATTTACATTATTGTTTTCACCGTCATTCTGCTGATCCTTTTTACACGAAACAAAGCATCCGCAAAGAATAAAGAGACAAGTAATTAAAGCCAAAAGCTTTGTTGTAATGTTCATATCATTCTCCTTGTTTTTGCATTTTCTACCAATTATATTTTACTATAAAAAAATTTAAATGTCAATAGATTACTTAAATAGTTGAAATTTCGTGTTTTCGGTGATATAATAGCATAAGTAAATCAAAGCTAAGGACTCAAAAATGTATCTTCTTCTTTTATCGGTTATTTATTTGGCATTTATCAGCTTAGGCCTGCCCGATTCACTGCTTGGTGCGGCCTGGCCAACCGTTTATTCTGAGTTTAATATACCTATTTCCTACCTTGGACTTGTATCAATGATAATTTCGGGCGGTACAATATTTTCAAGTCTGCTTACCGACCGAGTCGTAGCAAAATTCAGAACGCGGAACGTAACCGCTGTCAGTGTTTTGCTTACGGCAGCGGCAATGCTGGGCTTTTCTTTTTCAAAAGAATTTTATCAGCTTTGCCTGTGGGGTATTCCCTACGGCTTCGGTGCGGGTGCAATAGACGCCGCACTGAATAATTATGTTGCCCTGCACTACAATTCCCGACATATGAGCTGGCTTCACTGCTTTTGGGGTGTGGGCACAATAATCAGCCCATACATTATGAGCTACGCACTGACTCATTCGGTTTGGCGAGACGGATACAGATCCGTATCTTACATTCAGATTTTTATTTTTATAATAATTATACTGTCTCTTCCGCTTTGGAAAACCAACGAGGAGAAGGCAGATATCAAAACAGAAGCAACACCGATAGGTATTGGCAGTGCTATCAAAATCAAGGGTGTTTTGCCGTTGATGATAGGATTTATGTCCTACTGTGCCGCCGAAGCAACCGCAATGCTTTGGGCAAGCAGTTATTTTGAAGGTGTATTCAATATGACAAAAGATGCTGCGGCGGCACTTGGTTCGCTTTTCTTTATAGGTATGACTGTCGGAAGATTTTTCGGCGGATTTATTACGGAAAAGCTTGGTGACAAGCGTATGATTCGCATAGGCACAGCAATAGGCGGTGTTGGAATAATACTTTCTGCCATGCCTCATAAAACAATTGCCATAGTCGGATTTATTATTATCGGTATCGGTTGTGCACCTATATATCCCTGCATAATTCATTCTACGCCAATAAGATTCGGTGCAGAAAAATCACAGAGCATTATCGGAATACAGATGGCATCTGCCTATCTCGGCTCTACCCTTATGCCGCCATTATTCGGTCTGATTGCAAACCATATAAGTCTTTCGCTTATGCCTGTATACATCGCATTCTTTATGGCTCTTATGATGATTTTACTTTGCAAAGCAGACAAGGACGCACCCGCAAAATAAAAATGAGGACTCTGCCTTTGGTAAGAGTCCTTTTACTTATATAAGCTTAATTTCAATACCTACAACTCCGTAGGATGCCTGTTTTTCTTTGGAGTAATAAATATCCATATCCGAAGGATCTGCTGTTTCAATGTCATCCTCGGTGTATCCGCATTTCAGCAGAGGCAATCCTTTATACAGCTCTGAAAAAGACGGGAAAAGATGCAAACCAACCACAAGACAGCGCATAGAATCCTCTCCACCGCGACTTCTGGTGAAGAGAATTTCGTCACCAACCTTGATATTTCTGCGTTTTTCATCCCACAAGCGAAGCTCAAAGGTCTTTTTACCGCCCAATACCATATCAAACGGCGAGTCGTGCAAATTCATTTCGTGAGTCATTTTTCTTCACCTCAACATATTATTAATTCAATTATACGAAATCCAAACTGAAAAATCAACACCTTTCACTAAAATCGGGCTTTTTCGTAAAATAAAAATATAACTTTTTTGGAGGAAAAAATGCTGGTAGTAAAACCCTATATAAGAGAAAATGCCCTGGCATATGCGAAAAAATATGCCTTTTCACAAAACTCCTTTTTTGGAAATTTTGCCGGAATCGGCGGAAACTGCACAAATTTTGTTTCACAGTGCATATATGCAGGAAGCTGTGAGATGAACTACAAACCTACTTTTGGCTGGTATTACATTTCGCTTGATGACCGCTCACCGTCTTGGACAGGAGTTGAATATTTTTATAATTTTATGATAGAAAATGCCGATGTTGGCCCCTTTGGCAGAGTCGCAACATCCGACGAGCTTGAAATAGGCGACGTAATTCAGCTTGCAAGAAACGAGGAGGGTTATTACCATTCGCTTTTGGTGGTTGGATTTGACGGGGAAGATTTATTGGTTGCAGCACAGACCGACAACGCATATGCAAGGCCGCTTTCCACCTATGATTACGATTATTCCCGATATATAAAAATACTCGGAGTTCGCTTTGACAGTCCGGAAACGAGCGACTCTTGCTTTGAAAGATTAATGCAAGGGTAAATCGGAAATTAAATAAAAAAACACCGCATTTTGCAAACAATACTGTACAAAATGCGGTTATTTTATTAAAGATTAATCTTATTCTCGGTTGTGTAGAGGGAGAGAAGCTCGCTCTTCTTTTCCTCGATTTCCGCCTTCATAAGTTCTATTTCTTCGGCAGAGAATGCATCAAGGTCGCCTTCATTAAGCTTGCCCTTATACATCTTGTCAATAACGTGAGAATATCCAATTCCAACGGCACAGATGTCGCCGTTTCTCTCACAGATAACCTTATTTGAATTACCTCTGAGAAGCTCCTCTACGGCATAAACTCCCATTTTAGAAGCAAGAACTCTGTCCTTCAGTGTGGGGTTTCCGCCTCTTACAATGTGAGCAAGACGGGCGAATTTTGTTTCAACCCCTGTCTCTGTCTGAATCTTCTTTGCGAGAGCAGGAGCATATTCTGCACCAACACCCTCAGAAACGATAACGATAAAGTTTCTCTTTCCAAGCTCTCTTGCTCTTTTAATTCTTTTGCAGATAGAATCGTCATTGTGAGGAAATTCGGGAACAACAACTGCGGTAGCACCAGACGCAATAGCCGTATTAAGTGCAATATCGCCTGCACCGCGTCCCATAACCTCAACAACATTACATCTTGCGTGAGATTCGCAGGTATCACGAAGCTTGTCAACAAGCTCGATAACCGTATTCATAGCTGTATCAAAGCCGATAGTATTATCGGTAGAGGTAATGTCATTGTCTATTGTTGCAGGAATTCCTATACAAGGAACACCCTCTTCGGTAAGTCTGGTTGCACCCTGGAATGTTCCGTCACCGCCAATGCAGATAATGCCCTCAATTCCAAGCTTTTTGCAATTTTCGATTGCCTTTGCACGAACCTCGGGATACTTGAACTCGGGACAACGGTCGGAATAAAGAATTGTACCACCCTTATTAATTACATTGGATACATCTCTTATCTCCATAGGTCTGATGTCTCCCTCAATAAGTCCTGAATAACCGCGGAATATACCCATTACCTCAACACCGCGGGTAAGTGCGGTACGGCAAACAGCTCTTACCGCAGCATTCATTCCCGGAGCATCGCCGCCGGATGTGAGTATTCCTATTCTTTTTATATTACTCATTCTAATAAAATCCTCGCCTGTTTAAATTTTAACAGAACAATTATACAACATCTTTTTGAAATTATCAACCCCAATTAAGATTTTTTTATATTTTATTTATTTTGCAGTAATGAAAAAACCGAAGAAATATATACAAAATCCAGTTAAAGAAAATAAAGAAGCAATATAATATATTAAAATATCTGTATAATTATTGACAAATCGGTCAAATAATGCTATAATGATTTCGGAATTTTGTAAATTTTAAATAAAAAGAAGAAATATATATAGATTGGAGTGCGTGTAATGGAGATAGCACTTATTGCTGACGACAACAAAAAAGAACTTATGGCACAATTTTGTATCGCATATTGCGGTATTCTGAGCCGTCATCATATTTGTGCCACACATACCACAGGTAATTATATAGCAGATGCGACAGGCCTTGAGATAGACACCTATCTTCCCGGTTCCGGTGGCGGTCTTGAACAGATAAATTCGAGAATTTCTTATAACGAGATAGATCTTGTATTCTATTTCAGAAGCACCGATCACGCAAAAGATCCCTACGAATCAGAGCAGGATCTTTTCCGTCTTTGTGACGTAAACAATATTCCTCTGGCAACAAACATTGCCACAGCAGAGGTTCTTGTAACAGCTCTTGAAGCTGGAAGCTTCGATTGGAGAGAGTTTATCAACCCCAGAAGTGCGTATAATCGCAGAAAAAGAGCATTAAAGTAAATATTTTGACAAAAACGGAGGCGGAGGATAGCCCTTTTGGGTTGTTGGTGGCTGCCGTTTTTGTCTTTTTATAAGAGGTGTCAGGTGACAAAAATCAGCGAAGTTAAAGTAAAAATAGAATCAAGTATTGATAATCTTGATTCCGCCGGCCTTCCCGAAGGTGATACCGAGAAGAATTTCACCGAGGCCGAGGGATTCTTTATGTATTCGGAAAACGAGGCCGTACTTACATACGCAGAAGAAAATGAGGGCGGAAGGGCCGAGTCCGAGATTATTATTGCAAACGGATGCGTAAGAGTAAAGCGAAAGGGTGCAATCGAGAGCGATATGTACTTTAAGGAGGGAGAGACCTCCCTCTCGATCTATTCTGTTCCTCCATACAAGTTTGATATGTCTGTATTCGCAAAGAGGGTGAGAATATCTCTTGATGAAAACGGCGGAAAGATAGACCTGCTTTACAATATGAAAATTGGCGGAGCCGAAAAATCGGCAAGGATGAAAATATGGATCTTGCAACCTTCAAATCAAATCTGAAAAAAGGCGAGATAAGCGGCATTTATCTTTTCTCGGGCGAAGAGGATTATCTGGTAAGATATTACCTTAAATCCCTGCGTGAGAAGATTGCGGGAGACGAAGCTTTTGCAATATTCAATAATCCCGTTTTTGACGGCGAGGAAATTGATTTTCCAAAAATTATTGAGGCGGTGAAAGCTCCTCCTATGATGAGCGATCTGAAGCTTATCGAATGGCGTCACGCCGACTTTACAAAGCTTAAAGACGGACGGCTGGAAGAGCTGGAAGAGCTTATTTCGGTATGCGAGGAATATCCCTACTCGGTAGTGGCATTTACCGCAGACGAGGACGGTGTTGATTACGGAAACCCAAAAAAGCCCTCTGCCTTCTTTAAACGATTTAATGAAAAAATCAACATAATCAATTTTGAAAAATCTACGGAAAACCAGCTCTACGCGTGGCTGAAAAAGCATTTTGATTCAAGAGGTGTTACCGTCGGACTTGAAACAGTGCAGGCACTTGTTTTCCGCTCAGGAAAATCTATGGACGTGCTTGTAGGCGAGGTGGAGAAGCTCTGTGCTTTGGTGCTTTCAAGAGGAAAAACCTTTGTCACCCCCGAGGATGTGGCAGAAGTTGCTTCTTCTACACCCGAGTGCGATACCTTTGCTCTCTCTAATGCCATTATCGACAGAAGCAGAGCAAAGGCATATTTCGCCTTAGAGGATATGAAGCTCCGACGGGTTGAACCAACCGTAATTATGGGTATGGTAGCAAAGACCTTTGATGATCTTTCTGCCATTGCTCACCTGCTTGACGAGGGGCTTGGTGTATATGAAATCAAGGCCGCCTTGGGTATGAATGAATTCAAGGTTAAAAAATTTATTCCCGCCGCAAAAAGATACGGAAGCAAACGGCTTGGTGAAATAATTAATGCCCTTTCGGAAGCCGATGCAGGAGCAAAATACGGCGGCGTGACAGGTTATACTGCGATTGAGTTGTTCATTTCGAGATATTTATAAATGAGGACGTAAAAATGAGCAAAAAAAAAGGAAAGAATTCAAATTACAGCGGAAAGGTGGACACCAAGGTTCTTCCTTATAAAAAGGAAGCTCCAAAGAAAACCTTCTTTGAAAAATATAAAAACTATATCATATGGTCGGTATGTGCTTTACTGTTTGTATCTATTGTGTTAGGAATAGTATTGTCGTCAATCCCCAAAGATCCCGTTTATGTTGAAATGGATTTCGGCCCATACGGAAAGATAGTTATTGAGGTAGACAGAAATACCGCACCAAAGACAGCAAAAAACTTTATTAAGCTTGTTAAAAAGGGCTTCTATGACGGACTTACCATATTCCGTGCTCAAAAGGACTTTGTAATCCAGGGCGGCGAGAACGAGAATGTTAAGCTTAGACCAATCAGAGGAGAATTTGCATCAAACGGATACAAAAATGATATCTCCCATACAAGAGGTGTTATTTCTATGGCGAGAACGAAAGAACCCAACTCTGCAACATCTCAGTTCTTTATCACTCTCCACAACAATGCAGCTTACTCGCTGGACGGTGATTATGCGGGCTTTGGACACGTTGTAGAAGGAATGGAGGTTGTTGACAAGATTGCAAACACCCTCTACGGACACGCAACCGACAGTATGGGATTTGTTGATGACAGTTATGCTATTAAAATTGTAAGTGCAAAAATTATAGATAAATAATTATTGAAGGAAAAATAAATGAAAAAGATAATCAGTTTATTACTTACCCTTATTCTCCTTTTGGGCTGCTTCCTTTCTATGTGGTCTTGTAATAACAGCAAGAATGACAGGGATGATGAAGATGATGAAACCGGTGATGAAATCAAGGGCGAGTTTGACTTAAACGGCCATCCCAACGATATAAGCCACAAGCACGGTGTTATTTCTATGGCAAGATCAAACGATCCCAACAGTGCCTCCAGCCAGTTCTTTATCTGTAATGCAGATGCCACCTCGCTTGACGGCAGTTATGCTGCTTTCGGCTATGTTGTAGATGGACTTAATGTTGTTGATAAGCTGACCGAAGATGTATTCCCCAAGACCTATCTTTCAAGCTATTACTACGACTTCACCATCGATCCCTACTACGGTGTAACCAGACACGACCTGTGGAACTACTTCGGAAACGGTGCATTTGAAAATCAAAACGACCAACCCATAATAGAATACATCAAGGTTCTTGACTCCCGGTCAAAATAAATTAAAAGGCAAAAATATGAGCAAACTTTTTATTCCCGAAAACTATAAATCTCCTCTTGACGTTTACAAAACACAAAAGGCAATTTCATTTATTAAACAAACCTTCCAGGAAAGACTTTCGGCAGCTCTTAATTTAAAGCGAGTTTCCGCACCTCTTTTCGTAACCGAGGCATCCGGTCTTAACGATAACCTGAACGGCACAGAACGTCCCGTAACATTTGATGTTCCTGCGGTTGGGGAAAGTGTGCAGGTTGTTCACTCTCTTGCAAAATGGAAGCGTCTTGCCCTTCACGAATATCATTTCTACGTTGGCAACGGTCTCTACACCGATATGAACGCAATAAGACGTGATGAGGAGCTTGACAATATTCATTCTATCTATGTTGACCAGTGGGACTGGGAAAGAGTTATTACGAAAGAGGAAAGAACTCTCGATTACTTAAAAGAGACGGCACAGAGCATTGTTAATGTTATTTGTGATACAAACGAGCTTTTAAAGATTGATTTTCCCGAGCTTTCCTGTAAGCTTAACAGAAACATGTTTACAATTACAACCTCCGAGCTTGAGGATATGTATCCCGACCTAACTCCAAAGGAGAGAGAGAATGCAATAACAAAAAAATACGGAACTGTTTTGCTTATGCAAATAGGCGGAAAATTAAAGAGCGGCAAGCCCCACGACGGCAGAGCTCCCGACTATGACGACTGGTCGCTGAACGGAGATATTCTGTTCTACAATGAGGTTCTTGAAAGAGCATTTGAAATCTCATCTATGGGAATTCGTGTTGATGCCGAATCTCTCGACCGACAGCTTACCGAGCGTGGATGTGATGACAGAAGAACTCTTCCTTTTCATAAAAAGCTTCTCTCAGGCCAGCTTCCCCTCACAATCGGCGGAGGTATAGGTCAGTCAAGACTCTGTATGCTGATGATGGGCTCCGCTCATATCGGCGAGGTTCAGTCCTCTATCTGGGATAAGGAAACAATTGAAGGATGCAAGAAAGCAGGAATTAAGCTTTTATAAAATATCCGCAGCAAAAGCTTCAAAAAACAAAAAGCGACTCAACGAAGTGAGCCAAAAGGGTTCATATCGGGGTCGCTTTTTTTATTTACAAATAAATTTTAAAGATACTGATCACAGTAAACGCACTTGCCGTATTCGTCAAAGAGCTTTTTTATACCTCTTTCGGTGCGGCTGATGCAATGGGGATTGCGGCAAACGACGCCGGGCCTCTCCTCGCCGTCAAGACGGCGGTCATCAATACCATTTGTTCCGAGAAGCATCAGAATAAGTGCCATTCTTATGTACCTGCCGTACATTGCCTGATCAAAATAATCCGCTCTCGGATCATCGTCCACATCAACATTTATCTCTGTAACTCTGGGAAGTGGATGCATTATGGAAAGATCCTCTTTTGCCATTATCAGCTTTGATGCGGTAAGCTCATAGGAGTCCTTTAATCGCTCATAATCCTCTCTCGACTCAAAACGCTCTGCCTGTATTCTTGTCATATAAAGAATATCAAGCGAAGGTATAGCCGATTCAAGATTTTCGGTCTCTACATATTCGCAGCCGCCGGTGAAGAGATGATCGTCCTTCACATAATCGGGAAGAGCCAACTCCTCAGGAGAAATAAGCACAAAACGAACATTGTCATATCTTGACATTGCCGCAATAAGTGAATGAACAGTTCTGCCATACTTAAGGTCTCCGCACACACCGATAACCAGGTTGTCAAAGTGGCCTTTTTTCTTATAAATTGTGAGAAGGTCGGTCAATGTCTGGGTTGGATGGAAATGTCCGCCGTCACCTGCGTTAATCACAGGAACGGTTGCAACTCTCGATGCCACGATAGGTGCTCCTTCTTTCGGATGACGCATAGCAATAATATCCGAATATGCACTAACCATTCTTATGGTATCCGAAACGGTTTCGCCCTTTGCCACCGAAGAAGAGCCCGCCTGATCAAATCCAAGAACCTGACCGCCAAGTCCCATCATTGCAGAAGTAAATGAAAGGCGTGTTCTGGTTGAGGGCTCAAAAAAGAGTGCTCCGAGAATTTTTCCCTTACAGCTCTCTGAATACCTTTCAGGATGCTCCATTATATCCGAAGCAAGACGAACAAGTCCGTCGATTTCCTCTGTGGTGAGGTCAAGAATATTTACAAGGTTTCTCATTTTTATAACTCCTTGCTAATAATAGTTTACATTTTACGCATTTGCACCGTAAACTTCAAGATATTTTTTAATACGTTCAACGTTTTCGGTGTTCTTTTCATCTTCAGAGAGATACTCGATAATATCGTATACATCAACAACAGAATATACAGGGAAGCCGAACTCCTCGCCTACCTCTGCCATTGCACTCTTCTCTCCTCTGCCCTTTTCCTTACGGTCAACCATAACGAAGGTTGCAATAACACGAGTGCCGTCAAGAGAAGAAAGAATTTCCATACTTTCACGAATAGCCGTTCCCGCAGTAATAACGTCTTCAACAATAACAATTTCCTCACCCGATGCGGGCTTATAGCCAACGAAAACGCCACCCTCGCCATGATCCTTTGCTTCCTTACGGTTAAAGAAGAAGGGAAGATCAAGTCCCTGCTTTGAAAGACCGATAGAAGCGGCAACGGCAATGGAAATTCCCTTGTACGCAGGGCCGTAAAGCACCGCTCTCTTATTGCCAACCTTTTCAAGATATGCCTGAGCATAAAATTCACCAAGCTTTGCTATCTGATCGCCCGTCTTAATTTCACCTGCATTGATGAAATAGGGAATCTTTCTGCCGCTTTTTGCAGTGAAATCACCGAATTTAAGCACACCTGCACCCTCTAAAAACTGTATAAATTCTCTTTTATAGCTTTCCATCAGCCGTTTTCCTCATTTCCGTCGTTTTTGTCAAAAATAATAAATGCAACAAGCAGAGTAACAATACTGCCAAATATAAACAGTGCACCAAGACTGCCTATAAGATCTGTGACAAATGGTTTACCCGCCTCGGGCTGCCAAATAAAAGTGATTCCTTCGTCGGTTACAAAATGGTAAAAGAAGTAATTAAATATAAACACTACTATGGCAATTATCGCCTGCCAAAGCGAAAGTTTAAAAAGCTTGTTTCTCATCAGCCGATAAACTCCCTGCAACATCTCTCGTAAGCAGCAACAGGATCTTCTGCGGCGGTAATAGGTCTGCCTACAACAATATAATCAGATCCGATTCTGTTCGCCTCGGCAGGAGTCATAACTCTCTTCTGATCGCCTATATCACCGTCGGCAAAGCGAACACCGGGTGTTACGGTAACAAAATCCTTACCGCAAAGATCGTGAACCTTGCCTGCTTCAAGAGGAGAACAAACAACACCGTCGAGTCCGGCCTCCTTTGCACAGGAAGCATAGTGCATAACAACCTTGTCAATCGGTTCTTTGATAAGCAGATCGTTTTCCATACTCTCCTGGTCGGTAGAGGTAAGCTGGGTTACAGCAATAAGTAACGGACGGCTGCCGTCAGGTCTTGTAAGACCTTCAATTGCGTCCTTCATCATTCTCTTTGTTCCCGCCGCGTGAAGATTTGTCATATCCACATCAAGACGCGAAAGAACAGCCATAGCTTTCTTAACCGTGTTGGGAATATCGTGAAGCTTCAGATCAAGGAAAATCTTATGTCCTCTTCTCTTTATTTCTCTTACGATAGATGGGCCCTCTGCATAGTAAAGCTCCATACCGATCTTTACAAATGGCTTTTTGTCGGTGAATTTATCAAGAAAAACAAAAGTTTTTTCTGCACTGTCAAAATCACAGGCAATAATTACGTCCTTTCCCATTACTGTACTCCTCCTATTATATCACTTAATTTTTCAATATTATATTTTTTCATTACTCTCGGAAGTTCTTCGATGATTTTCTTACAGGCCATAGGATCAACCAAATTTGCCGCACCAACCTGTACAGCGGTTGCACCCGCAAGCATCATTTCAATCACGTCCTCTGCCGAAGAAACTCCGCCCATACCGATAACCGGAATATTAACTGCGTGGGCAACCTGATAAACCATTCTCACTGCCACAGGAAAAATGGCAGGACCGGAAAAACCACCCATTTTGTTGGCGATAACAGGTCTTCTTGTGCGAAGATCAATTCTCATACCAAGAAGGGTATTGATAAGACTGATTCCGTCAGCCCCCGCCTCCTCGCAGGCCTTTGCAATGGCTACAATATCGGTAACATTAGGCGAAAGCTTTACAATAATCGGCTTTGTTGTAACCGCCTTTACCGCCCTTACAACCTCTGCCGCCCCTTCGGGACTTGTACCGAATGCCATTCCGCCTCCGTGAACGTTGGGACAGCTGATGTTTACCTCAAGCCAACCTACCTGCTCTTCATTATCAAGCAAAGCACAGGTGTGAACATACTCATCAACCGAAAATCCCGAAACATTTGCCATAACCGGCTTGTTAAAGCATTTTTTCAGCTTTGGAAGCTCCTCGGAAATAACCCTTTCAACACCGGGATTCTGAAGTCCGACAGCATTTATCATACCTACACTGCACTCTGCAATTCTGGGAGTGGGGTTGCCAAAGCATGACTCTTTTGTTGTTCCCTTAAAGGAAAATGTGCCGAGAATATTTATATCATAAATTTCTGCAAATTCGTAGCCGAAGCCGAAGGTTCCGGATGCCGGAATTACAGGGTTATCAAGCTCTATACCGAGAAGATTAACCTTTGTATCAAACTCCGCACTCTGCACACTGTACTCTGTACTCTGCACTCTGCACTTTGAACTCACCACAGCACCTCCTCTTTTTTCATAACAGGGCCTTCCTTACAAATGCGTTTATATCCGGTAATTGTCTTACAGGAACAGCCCATACAAGCACCGAAGCCGCATCCCATTCTCTCTTCAAAGGACATCTGTCCTTCGGTGACGGTAGCTTTATAAACCGCCTTCAACATTGGCTCAGGACCGCAGGTATAAAAATAGCTGTAATCAATGCCTTCCATAGCATTTGTAACAAATCCCTTTATTCCTAAGGAGCCGTCTGCTGTTGCAACAAGAACGGTTGCACCAAGAGCTTCAAACTCCTCTTTATAAAACACCTCGTCTGCCTTGTTAAAACCGAGAATCACAGTGGGGTGTTTCCCTTCTTTTATAAGCTCCTTACAAAGCATATAGAGAGGCGGAACACCAACCCCACCACCGATAAGCAAGGGGGCATCGCCCGACGTAGATGTGTCATATCCGTTTCCGAGCCCCGTAAGCAAATCCAGCTTTTCGCCGGGATTCATTTGGCTCATCAACTCTGTACCGCGTCCTACAACCTTGTAGATAATGGTGAGTATATCACCATCACAATCGCACACCGATATAGGTCTGCGAAGGTAAAGTCCGTCAAGCTTTATATTGACAAACTGACCGCATTTTATGCCTTCGGTGTCACCTTTTAAGGTCATAATATAAACATTACTTGCCAGATTATCATTTTTTGTTATAGTAAAAACAGCATTTTTCATTTATTAACTCACTTCAAATTATACTTACTCCGCACTCTGAACTCTGAACTCTGCACTCTGAACTCATCAAGCATCAATAGTCGAAATAGTAAGAGTTGTTTCCTCCAGAACATCAAGAAGAACCCGAACAGTATCAAGAGATGTAAATACGGTAACGTTGTTTTCGGTTGCGTATTTTCTTATTTCAAAGCCGTCACGAACAACACCCGAAGAAGAAGCATCGCTTGTATTGATTACATATGCAATGTGTCCCTGTCTGATAGATTCGGAAATTTCATCAGAGCCGTCGGACAACTTTTTCAAAACGTGGGTTCTTATTCCGTTCTCTTTAAGGAATTTTGCAGTTCCCTTTGTTGCCTCAATATTAAAGCCAAGGTTATAGAATCTGCGGATAAGAGGAAGAGATTCTTCCTTGTCACAGTCGGCTATGGTGCAGAATACAGTTCCGTAATTCTGAAGATGCATACCCGATGCCTGAAGTGCCTTATAAAGTGCACGGTAGTATTTATCATCATATCCAATTGCTTCACCCGTAGACTTCATCTCGGGGGAAAGATATGCATCAAGTCCGCGAAGCTTGTTAAATGAGAATACAGGCACTTTAACATACCATCTCTTTTTCTCCTCGGGGTAAAGGTCGAATATTCCCTGTTCCTTCAAGGTTTTTCCGAGAATACACTCGGTTGCAATATCAGCAAGACAGTATCCTGTTGCTTTTGAAAGGAATGGAACTGTTCTTGAGGATCTGGGATTTACCTCGATTATATACACTTCATCATTCTTGTCAACGATAAACTGAATGTTATAAAGGCCGACAATTCCGATTCCCAAGCCAAGCTTCTTTGCATACTGAAGAATTGTACCCTTAACCTTGTTGGAAATTGAGAATGTGGGATAAACACTGATAGAGTCACCCGAGTGAATACCTGTACGCTCTACAAGCTCCATTATACCGGGAACGAATACATCACGTCCGTCACAAATTGCGTCAACCTCAACCTCCTTACCGCTGATATACTTGTCAACAAGAACCGGCTTGTCCTCATCAATTTCAACGGCGGTTTTAAGATAATGGCGAAGCTGCTCTTCGTTTGCAACAATCTGCATAGCACGTCCGCCCAGAACGAAGGAAGGACGAACAAGCACAGGATAACCTATTCTTGCGGCAGCAGCAACACCGTCTTCTATTCTGGTAACCGCACTTCCCTCCGGCTGAGGAATTCCAAGCTCCTTCAAAAGCTTTTCAAAAGAATCTCTGTTCTCTGCTCTGTCAATTGCAGCACAGTCTGTACCGATAATCTTTACTCCGAGAGCATCAAGAGGGCCCGCAAGATTTATTGCGGTCTGTCCACCCAGAGATGCAATAACGCCCTCCGGCTTTTCAAACTCAATTATATTCATAACATCTTCGGTGGTCAGGGGCTCAAAATAAAGCTTATCCGCCGTAGTGTAGTCTGTTGAAACGGTCTCTGGATTATTGTTGATAATAATTGCCTCGTAGCCGGATTTTTTAATTGTGGAAACTGCGTGAACGGTGGAATAATCAAACTCAACACCCTGACCGATACGGATAGGGCCTGCACCGAGAACTATAATCTTCTTTTTGTCTGTGAGACGAGAGGTGTTTTCTCCGTTATAAGAGGAATAGAAATAAGGAATGTATGCTCCTGTATGACAGGTGTCAACCATACGGAACGCAGGGAAAATACCGTTTTCCTTGCGAAGATTAAACACATCAAGTTCCTTTTCACCCCAAAGCTTTGCAATAAACTTATCGGAGAAGCCCATTTTCTTTGCAGAAACAAGAGTTTCTGTGTTTCGCTTATTTTCTTTGAGTATGGCTTCCATATCTACAATATTCTTGATTGCTTCAAGGAAGAAGGAAGTAATCTTGGTAATTTCGTGTATTTTTTCAACATCTACACCTCGGCGAAGCAGCTCTGCAACAGCAAAGATGTTATCATCGCGGAACTGTACGATATATTCAAGTATTTCACCCTCGGACATACCGTCAAACTTCTGATGATAAAGATGATTTACACCGATTTCAAGCGAGCGAACACCCTTTAAAAGTGCTTCTTCAAGAGTGGAACCAATGCCCATAACCTCGCCTGTTGCCTTCATCTGTGTACCAAGTGTGTTGGACGCAGCAGCAAACTTATCAAAGGGGAATCTGGGAAGTTTTGCAATTACATAATCAAGAGCGGGCTCAAATGCAGCATTTGTATTGGCAATTTTTATCTCGTCAAGAGTCATACCAACGGCAATTTTTGCGGTAACTCTTGCAATAGGATAACCCGATGCCTTAGATGCAAGAGCAGAGCTTCTTGAAACGCGGGGGTTAACCTCGATAAGATAATATTCGCCGGTTTTAGGGTTTAATGCAAACTGAACGTTACATCCGCCCTCTATTTTAAGCTCTTTTATAAGCTTGATAGCCGAGTCGTTAAGCATCTTTCTGTCGCTCTCGGAAAGAGTCATAATAGGAGCAACAACCAGAGAGTCGCCTGTGTGAACACCAACGGGATCGATATTTTCCATACCGCATATGGTGATTGCGTGGTCGCCACCGTCACGCATAACCTCAAACTCAATTTCCTTGTAACCCTTAACACTCTTCTCAATAAGCACCTGATGAACGGGAGAAAGCTTAAATCCATTCATACCGATTTCAATAAGCTCTTCTTCATTATTTGCAAATCCGCCACCTGTACCTCCAAGTGTGAAGGCAGGACGAAGAACAACCGGATAGCCGATTTTTTCGGCAGCGGCCTTTGCCTCGTCAAGATTATATGTGATTTCAGAGGGAATTGTGGGCTCGCCGATAGACCTGCAAAGCTCCTTGAACAGCTCTCTGTCCTCTGCCATCTCAATAGACTTTGAGCTTGTGCCGAGAAGCTGAGTGCGGCACTCTTTCAAAATACCCTTTTTCTCAAGCTGCATAACAAGGTTAAGACCTGTCTGACCGCCAATACCGGGAATTATGGCATCAGGACGCTCATATCTTAAAATTTTTGCAACATATTCAAGAGTAAGCGGCTCCATATACACCTTATCTGCAATAGCAGTATCTGTCATAATGGTGGCAGGATTGGAGTTAACAAGAACAACCTCATAGCCCTCCTCTTTAAGAGCAAGACAGGCCTGTGTTCCCGCGTAGTCAAACTCTGCTGCCTGACCTATAACGATAGGGCCCGAGCCGATTATCATAATTCTCTTTATATCTGTTCTCTTTGCCATTTTAAAATCCTCGCTATCAGTTAATATCAGAGTACACAACTCTGCCTTCGTATACGGTTAAAAGACATTTTCCGTACACTTCACACCCCTCAAAGGGTGTTGCCTTTCCTTTGGACAAAAAGTCCTTCGGATCAATTTTATATTTTTCATCAAGCTTAAACACCGTAAAACCGGGATCGGTTTTTATATTAAATCTGGTTCTCGGTGCATCGCTCATAAGATAAATAAGCCGTTCAATACCTATTATTCCCTCTCTAACCAAGTGAGTATACAAAAGAGGAAATGCGGTTTCTATTCCTACAATACCCATTGCACTCTTTTCAAGTCCCCGTGATTTTTCCTCATCAGAGTGCGGTGCGTGGTCGGTGGCAATCATATCTATTGTACCGTCCAGAACTCCGCGGAGTATTGCCTCTCTGTCATCGGGTGAACGAAGAGGAGGATTCATCTTAAACCGTCCGTTCTCCTGCAGACAGGAGTCGTCAAGTAAAATGTAATGCGGGCCGCTTTCACAGCTAACATCAAGCCCCTTTGCCTTTGCCTGTCTGATTATCTCCACACTCTCTTTTGTGGAAATGTGACAAACGTGATAACCGCACCTGGTGTCTTTAACAAGCTCCATATCTCTTTTTATGGGGCCCCACTCGCTCTCAGAACAGATTCCGCGGTGTCCGTGAGCTTTTGCATACTCGCCATCGTGGATATATCCGCCACGAAGCAGTGAGTTGTCCTCGCAGTGAGCAACTATCATCTTGCCTGCTTTCTTTGCCTGAAGCATAGCAGAACGCATTATTTCCTCACCCTGCACACCTCTTCCGTCATCGGAAAAGCCGGCAACATCCTTCGCCATACCTTCGATATCCGCAAGGCACTCGCCGGATTCTCCCTTTGTGATAGTGCCGTAAGGAATTACCGCAATCTTTGCATCACGTTTTATTATTTCAAGCTGAATATCAAGATTTTCTCGGCTGTCGGGTGTGGGATTCAGGTTTGGCATAGAGCAAACAGCGGTGTATCCGCCTCTTGCCGAAGCAAGAGTACCGCTTTCTATTGTTTCCTTATAAGAAAAACCCGGCTCTCTGAGATGAACATGAACATCACAAAGACCGGGAAAAACAGCAATATTATCAAAAACAACAGAAGAGTCAAAAGTAGATACGTCGCCTTCAAAAACAGAAAGAGAAGTACCGTCAAAATGCATATTAAGCTTTCTCATAACACCGTTTTCATAAACAAGAGCATCGCGGAAAATAGCCATCATAATACACATCCCCTTTTCTTCTTTTATTCGATACATTATAACATAGTATTATTTTAAAGTCAATAGTTCAAAACCTAAAATAGTCGAATAAAATTTCATTATAGCTTGTGCAATATGTACTAATATTTTATCCAAAAAAGAATTTACAATATCTTGATTTTGTTCCTGTTTATATGTTATAATAAACAAGCGAAAGTAAAAACAACCTTCGGAGAACAAAAATGGAAGAAAATAAAAAAGAAATTATCAAAGAAAAAAACAAAATAAATAAAGAAAAAGAGAAGAAAAAGAAGGCATCTGCAAAGCAAAAGCTTGACAGAGCCACAATCCTCGGAATAATTGCGGTCTGCATAGCATCGGTTGGCCTTGTTATTGCAATTCTTGCATTGGTTCTCGGCGGCGGAAAATCGGGAAAAAACAGTTCGGGACTTGAATTTTATCCCGACGGAAACGGAAATTACATAGTTGGTGCAGGAGAGGCAAAATATCTCAGTGAGATCACCATTCCCGAAAAGCACAACGGCGGAAATGTTATTGGCATAGACAACGAGGGCTTTGCCTACTGTGAAAATCTGAAAAGCATTACAATTCCCGACAGTGTAACAAATATCGGCGATTATGCTTTTGCATATTGCGATAAGCTTACCGATATTAATATGGGCAGCGGTGTTACAAATATCGGACTTTATGCATTTTCGGGTTGTACCGCACTTGCAAGTATAAATCTTTCCGAAAACCTTCAAACAATTGACGAATACGCATTCTATGCTTGTGAAAACCTTGTGAATATTTCTATTCCCGACAGTGTTATTTCTGTGGGTGCAAACGCATTTACAAATTGCGACTCGCTGAACTTCACTATTTCAGAGAACGGATATTATCTCGGAAACCGCAATAATCCTTATCACACACTTGTAAAAATTGAAAGTACGGAAATAACATCATTCACAGTTAACGAAGGAACGAGAGTCATCTACTCGGGTGTGTTTGATTTCTGTTACAAACTTACAGAAATTGATCTTCCCGAAGGTGTTACACAGATAGGTGTTGAGGCATTTTACAACTGCGAATCGCTTAAAACTCTCATAATTCCCAGAACCTTAAAGTACATCGGAGACAGAGCTTTCTCGGGCTGTACATCGCTTTCCGCTATTTATTACACAGGCGAAGAAAACCAGATGTATTCAATTACGGTTGAATATGACAACGATCCCTTCTTTGGGGCGGAATTCTATTATAATTATACCCGTTCAAACTAAAATTTTAAAAGACGGACCGAAATCGGCCCGTCTTTTTTTCTTAACAAATTATTCTGTTCTGAGAGCGACCACAGGATCCTTCTTTGCAGCACTTCTCGCAGGAGCAACACCCGAAATAAGAGTAAGTCCTATGCTGAGAATTACAAGGAAGACAGCATTTCCAACAGGCAAAGCTGCTATTCCCGAGTAACCAATCAAAGGTTTAAGAATAACATTAATAATTGCGGAAAGCAAATAGGTTGTACCCACACCGATAAGTCCGGCAAGACAACCGATAATCGCAGTTTCGGCAATAAACAGGTTGGAAACGTCACGCTTACGTCCGCCAAGCGATCTGATAACTCCGATTTCCTTGATACGCTCAACAACAGATACGTATGTGATAATTCCTATCATAACGGTGGAAACCAAAAGAGATACCGAGGTAAAGGCGATCAGAGCATAGGAGATAATATCAATCATAGTATTTATCATACTGATAATCAGCTCCAGACTATCGGTATAGGTAATCTTGGTATGGTCCTTATTCCACTCGTCAAGATAATCTGTTACATGGCTCTTTTCGTCAAAGGATACGGGATAAATTCTTATTTTATTAGCCAGCTTATTACCGCCGAGCTCACGGATAAACCTTTCCTTCACTTCCTCGTGATTGAAGATATCGTTACTGTCATCATCGGAGCCGGACATTCCTCTGGGAGCAATAGAACCAAAAGCTATGCCGCCGTCTTCCTCACCGTATTCGTAATTGAAGGTGTAGCTTATTCTATACTTGTTAGAGGCTGTGCTGCTTATATCGCTTTCATCTATACCCTTGATATAATCAAATATTTCGGATTTCTCATTTGTTTCCAGCACGTGATTTACAAAGCTCTCGGTATAGTAAATTCCCGAACTAAGCGAGCCAAATTTCACGTTGTCCTTGGGAGTGAGAATACCGACAACGCGAAGCTTAAGTCCCTCAGAGGAATCAAAATCTTCAGAATAAGGGCTGTAAGTGTATCCGCCAAAGGGCCCCTTCTCGAATACTGTGTCGTTAGGATACCAGGTTATAGTCTTTCCAATAAGCTCGTCATAGGAGAAATACTCTTTGTATATCGACTCGTCATATACGGGATTGCCGTCCTCGTCTTTGTTGGCAGCCTTATTAACCAACTCGATCAACTGCTCCTGAGTGTAGAAGCCGAACTTTGCAAGAAGAAGGTCGGAAAGCTCATCCTCGCTGTTAAGAACGAGCATAATTTCATTCGCCTCGGTTGCTATTTTGCTTCCCTCTCCAAGCAGATTGTACTGGGAGAGAATATACTCGCTGTTATTGGAAAGCTGCGAGAAGGAAGGGGCAAAGGCACTGACGATACCTGCATAATCTACGTATCCCAGCTTTGCGAGAAGGAAGGTGTACATCGTCGTGATAGCATCTACGGACATTTCCTTAGCCTCGCTTTGAGCGTTGACCTTAAAATCGGTGTAGAAGCCGTAATTCATATTAATACCATAATCGAAAATCATCGTACGGTAATACTCTTCGGGCATATTCTTTACGTACTCAACGTATTCCTCGGTTATCTCGTTTTCAACGGCAGTTTTCTCTCCCGTTTCAAGCATACCCGCAATATAATCGATGATTGACGAAACGTAAACCTTGTCAGCCAGCTTTTCGGGCATTATCTTATCGGTCTCATCCTTCATCATCTGCGTCAATGCAGTAAAGTCCAACGCAGTCTCGGTTATAGTGATAGGATTATCCGACAGCATATCGTCCTGCATCGAAGCAATATATCCTTTTATACCCGCAGAAAAAGCAAGAACCATAGCTATACCTATAATACCTATCGAGCCGGCAATGCCGACCATTGTGGTTCTGCCCTTTTTGGAGATAAGATTTCGTGAGGAAAGCTTAAAGGCGGTAAGCAAAGACATCTTTGCTTTTTCTTTTTTCTTTTTATCCTTCTTAGGTTTCTTTTCCTCCGACTCTTCGGGCTTACTCTTTTCAAAGGCGGAAAGCGATTCATATTCCTCATCACCGACAGGATTTGTATCCTCGATTATCTGACCGTCAAGAAGTCTGACTATTCTTGTGGAATACTGCTCTGCAAGCTCGGGGTTATGGGTTACCATAATAACAAGACGCTCGCCTGCAATCTCGCGGATAAGCTCCATAATCTGCACACTTGTTACAGTGTCTAGAGCACCGGTGGGCTCGTCTGCAAGAAGAATCTCCGGCTCGTTTACCAAGGCACGTGCAATAGCAACACGCTGACACTGACCGCCGGAAAGCTGATTGGGACGTTTATAATACTGATCCGACAGACCAACCTTATCAAGTGCTGCTTTTGCCCTTCTGATTCTCTCTTCTTTATCAACACCCGAAATTGTAAGAGCAAGCTCTACATTGCCAAGTACGGTCTGATGAGGAATAAGGTTATAGCTTTGGAAAATAAAGCCAACCCTGTGATTTCTGTACACATCCCAATCATGATCTCGATAAAGCTTTGTGCTTTTTCCGTTGATAACAAGATCACCCGACGTATATCTGTCAAGGCCGCCCACAATGTTAAGAAGTGTGGTTTTTCCACAGCCCGACGGGCCGAGAATCGAAACAAATTCTTTGTCACGAAAGACAATGTCCACACCTCTGAGAGCATTAACCGTCTCCGAAGAGGTTATGTAGTCCTTTTTAATACTGCGTAATTCAAGCATAATTTTTTCCTTTACCATCTTTTGGAATAATTATAAACCAAAAATATTAACAAATAACGGCTATTAGTAAAACAATTTTAAAATTTAATCTACTTTTATCTGTCTTGCCCACTTTCCTCTGTGAACGAGGATAAGTCCGGGAAGCAATTTAAGATTTTCCACCACCAAAACTATCGGCAGCATATAGTAGAACGAAAGGTCGGTGAGGTAAGAAAGCGATGCAACAACAGGCATAACCACAACCCAGGCATAAACACTGTCAAACAGCATTGTGACAAGCACTCTGCCACCAGAGCGAATAGTGTAATAAGTTGAGGTCGCCAAAGCCGCCGCAGGCATTGTGAAGCCAAAGCAGGTCATTACAAAGCCCGAAAGAGAACGTACCGAGTCGGTTGTGTTGTAAAGCAAAGGGAACACACCTGAAAGTCCAATCTGAACACCCATCATACACATTCCCATAAATACCGCAAATGCGAGAAGCTTTTTGTCTGCATCCTTCGCCTCCTCAATCTTGCCTGCACCAAGCAAATTACCAACGATAATTGCAATGGACGAGCTCAATGCAAAATAGGAAACACTAAGCAGATTTTGCAGTGTGAAGGAAATGTTCATTGCGGCAACAACGTCAAGACCGCGAGTGGAATAACACTGGTTGCTTACCGTAACCGAAAGCGACCAGAAAAGCTCGTTAAGAAGAATTGGTGTACCCTTTACCAAAACCTGTTTTATCAATGTCCCGGGAACTGTGAAATGCTTGAAAACACCAACAGCAAAGGGACATTTGGCATTATTTTTATGAGTCCAGATAACCAAAATAGCAAGTTCGGCATAGCGGGAAAGTGCGGTTGCTATTGCCGCACCCACAACACCAAGTGCGGGAAAGCCAAGAAGTCCGAAAATAAGAAGTGCATTAAACACAAAATTGGTTGCAATAGCCACAACACTTGCAACCATCGGAACAACGGTCTGTCCGGTTTCGCGAAGAGTTGAAGCATATACCTGAGAGAATGCAAAAGGAATAAGGCCTATCAGAATAAAAGCCAAATAATCCTTACCCGAAATAAAGGTTAATTCAAGATTACCCTCTGTTCCTTCGTGAAGAAAGGTGTTTATCAGGTCTGAGCCAAAAAATCCCAGAACACCGACACCCACAATTCCGATCACAGCACAAATAACAAGCTTTATGCGAAGAGTGTGACGGACACCCTCAACATCTCCCCTGCCGTTAAACTGTGCGGTGAAAATTCCCGCACCCGAAATAGCACCAAAGACAGCCAGATTAAATACGAAAATAAATTGGTTTACAATAGCAACACCCGACATTTGCTCTGTTCCCAGAGAACCAACCATAAGGTTGTCAAGCAGGTTTACCAGGTTTGTAACCGCATTTTGAATTATCATTGGAAGGGCGATGGCTAATGTTCGTTTGTAAAATGCCCTATCGCCAATATACTTTTTTAAAATCATTACTTTTCCTTTTTTCTTTTTTATAAGCTGTATTTTATCATATTATTTAAATAAAAGCAACACTAATTTGTAAAAAATATTTTTGCAAGAAATAAAAAACAAAAAATAAGAAGCAGAAAGAAAACAAAAAGACCTCCTAAAAAGGTCTTTTTGTTAAAATATGTAAAATACAGTTTGCATTTTTGTGATTTTTCTTAAATTTCGAAGCCCACAAGAAGCCCACCCTGCTCTGCATAGAAAGAGCAAAGTCCGCCTGCCATAAGAACATCAATCTTTGCATTAGGGAACTTTTCAAGTATCTTTGTTTTAAGAAGGTTGGTTGCAGTCATATTATTTGCGTGGTGAATTTTCACCCTGCCGCCGTTATAACCGTCACCAATCATATTGGCAAGCATATCATTTGCAGCATTGATAGGACCGCGAGACTTGCAAATCATTTCAAGAGTGCCCACCTCACTTGCTCTTCCTATTGCTCTGATACCAAGAATACCTGCCATTTTGGCAACGATGGGATTAACTCTGCCATTATTGGCAAGATTGGTCATATTTTCAAGTGCGAAAAGCAGTCTTGTATGATTATGATATTCGGTTATTTTTTCTTTAACCGAGTTAAAATCATTGCCTTCGAGGATAAGATCGCGGATTTTTTCGATAAGAAGAGCATTTTCAGGGCCGGTAGAAAGACTGTCGATAACGTGAATATTTCTGTCGGGGTGTTCTTCTTTATACTGATTTGCTGCAACGTGAGCAGCATTAAAGCTACCCGAAAGTCCGCTTGTTATGGTAATGCAAAAAACATTTTCACTCTCACCGAATGCCTCTGTGTATTCACCAGAGCTGGGACAGGAGGAACGCGAGCGTCCTTTATACTGCTTCAAATCCGAGAGCATTTCCACAACGTCAAGTTTATCGTCGTCAACATATTCTTTATTATCGGTTATAATCTTAAGCGGAGCACTTGCAAAGGGAATGCCCTCAAGAGTTTTAATATCGGCAGAAGAGTCGGTTACTATTTTAAAATTCATATAAATTCTTCCTTTTTTTTCTGTTTTTTACACAGAAATTATACCATATTTTTCAAACTATGTCAATAATCAAAAAATCTACCTACACTACCGAAGATTATTTTAGTTGAATGTGAACGAAAAAAATCTAATTAACAGAGAGATATTTTTCTCCGCCGTCGGGGAAAATCATTACTGTTCTTTTTCCCTTGTTTTCTTTTTCTTTAGCTATTTTTATTCCGGAACAAAGTGCCGCACCCGAAGAATATCCCACGAGCAGTCCTTCTTTCAATCCCAATATTTTCTTACATTCTTTTGCTTCATCGGTTGAAACGGTTATTATTTCATCAACCGCATCTGCATCAAAAATAGAAGGAATAAATCCGGCTCCAATGCCAAAAATGCCGTGACTGCCTGCCCTGTTTCCTGATAAAACGGCAGACTCTCGGGGCTCGGTGGCTATTATTTTTACAGAAGCCGCTTTTTCCTTTAAAAACCGCCCTGCTCCGCTGACCGTTCCTCCGCTGCCAACGCCTGCAATAAGAAAATCAACCCTTCCGTTCATATCAAAATAAATTTCCGGGCCTGTGGTATAATAATGTGCCATTAAATTCTGCGTATTGGTAAACTGAGACGGCATAAAGCCATTTTTATTTTCAGACAAAAGCTCTTTCGCCCTTTCAACCGAGCCGGACATTCCCATTGCACCGTCGGTAAAAATCACCTCGCCGCCGTATTCCCTAATCATTTTTGCCCTCTCTCGAGTCATATTGCTTGGCATAACGATAACAGAACGGTAACCGAATACAGAGGAAAGCATTGAGAGCGATATTCCCATATTTCCGCTTGTGGGCTCAATAACCGTAGTTTTGTCGGAGATAAGTCCTCTGTCAGCCGCATCTTTTATCATAAAAAAGGCAGCCCTGTCCTTTACAGAACCCGAAGGGTTATACATTTCAAGCTTTGCATAAAGCTCGGCGGCTATGCCAAAATATTTTTCTATTTCAAGAAGTCTGATAATGGGTGTTTTTCCTATAAGCTTGCTTACATTATTTTTCATTTCTTTATTTTTCTTCCTTTTGGTAATCAAATCATTGACAAATCATCTCTCTTTGATATATAATATACATACTAAATAAAAAATATTAAAGGAATTTAAAATGAAAATAATTAAGAGAAACGGAGCAGAGGTCGCCTTTGACAAAAGCAAAATATATTCGGCTGTTTGTAAGGCAAATGATGCGGTAGATCCCTCTCATCGCATAACCCAGAAGCAAATAGCTGAAATAACCGACCGTGTTACCGAAAAATGCGAAAAGCTTTTGCGTCCGACCGAAGTTGAAGAAATACAGGATATGGTTGAAAGAGAGATAATGTCTCTCGGTGCATTTACTCTTGCAAAAACCTATATTACATACAGATATACAAGAGATCTTGTGCGTAAGTCCAATACAACAGACGAGCGAATTATGTCTCTTATAGAATGTTCAAACGAGGAAATCAAACAGGAAAATTCCAACAAAAATCCCACCGTAAACAGCATTCAGCGTGACTATATGGCAGGCGAGGTTTCGAAAGATCTAACACGAAGAATTTTGCTTCCGCCCGATATTGTAAAGGCACACGAGGACGGACTTATCCACTTCCACGATGCCGATTATTTCGCTCAGCATATGCACAACTGCGACCTTGTAAACCTGGAAGATATGCTTCAGAACGGTACGGTTATCAGCGGAACACTTATTGAAAAGCCCAAGAGCTTCGCCACCACCTACAACATTGCAACACAGATTATCGCACAGGTTGCATCAAATCAGTACGGCGGTCAGTCCATAAGTCTTACTCATCTTGCTCCATTTGTAGACATCAGCAGAAAGAAGATTCATAAGCGAGTAGTTGAAGAGTTCAGCAATGCAGGAATTAACTGCACCGATGAGCAGATTGACAGGGTGACAGATATTCGTCTGCGTGAAGAAATAAACCGCGGTGTGCAGTGTATTCAGTATCAGGTTGTAACCCTGCTTACCACCAACGGACAGGCACCCTTTATCACCGTATTTATGTATCTTGGCGAAGCGAAGGATGAGCAAACAAAGGCAGACCTTGCCCTGATAATAGAAGAGGTTCTTAATCAACGTATTCAGGGTGTTAAAAATGAAAAGGGTGTGTGGGTAACACCTGCATTCCCGAAGCTTATTTATGTGCTTGAAGAAGAAAACATAAACCCCGATTCAAAATACTATTATCTGACAAAGCTGGCGGCAAAATGTACGGCAAAACGTATGGTTCCCGACTACATTTCCGAGAAAATCATGCTTCAGAACAAGATTGACAAAAACGGTGACGGTCAGTGTTATACCTGTATGGGTTGCCGTTCCTTCCTTACACCCTATGTTGACGAAAACGGAAAGCCCAAGTATTACGGCAGATTTAATCAGGGTGTTGTTACCGTTAATCTTGTTGATATCGGCCTTAGTGCCGAGGGTGATATGGACAGATTCAGAAGAATTTTTGACGAGCGAATGGAGCTTTGTCACAGGGCACTTCGCTGCCGTCACGAAAGACTGCTTGGTACAACATCTGATGCCGCACCTATCCTTTGGCAATACGGAGCACTGACACGACTGAAATCCGGAGAAAAAATTGATAACTACCTTTACGGCGGATATTCCACACTTTCTCTCGGATATGCAGGCCTTTGGGAGTGTGTTCTCTCTCTTTCGGGCAAAAAGCTGACCGATCCCGAGGGAGAAGCTCTCGGCCTTGAAATAATGAGAATGTTGAACTCCTACACAGCAAAGTGGAAGGCGGCTGAAAACATTGACTATTCGCTTTACGGAACTCCTCTTGAAAGTACCACATACAAGTTTGCAAAATGCCTGCAAAACCGTTTTGGCATTGTTAAGGGAATCACCGATAAAACATATATCACCAACTCCTATCACGTTCACGTTACCGAGGAAATTGATGCCTTTGAAAAGCTTTCGCTTGAAGCAAAATTCCAGGCACTTTCTCCCGGCGGTGCAATCTCTTACGTTGAGGTTCCCGATATGCAAAACAACATCGAAGCAGTGCTTGACGTTATGAGGTATATATACGACCATATTATGTATGCCGAGCTTAACACCAAGAGCGACTACTGCCAGTGCTGCGGATATGACGGTGAAATTTTGGTTGTTGAGGATTCAGGCAAACTTCTTTGGGAGTGCCCCAACTGTCACAACCGCGATCAAACCAAAATGAACGTGGCAAGACGAACCTGCGGTTACATCGGTACACAGTACTGGAACCAGGGACGAACAAGCGAAATCAAGGACAGAGTATTGCATCTGTAATTACTTTTTTGTAAACTATAATTGTCATATCATTACATTTTAAGCATTTCCCCTTTTATTAACTACAATTTTAAAGGAGATAAAAATGAAAAGAGCAATTTCACTCTTACTCATCTTTTGCATTATTCTTACAAATCTTGTAATCCTTACATCCTGCTTCCATTTTTGCAAATTCTCTGAGGAATGGACACACGACGGTGAAAACCACTGGCATGCCTGCACGAATTCAAAATGTACTGAGGTAGAAGGTCTTCAGAAGCACAGTTTCGACGCAGGTGAGATTACCTCAACGGCAACACAAGAGGCAGACGGTGTTATGACCTACACCTGCTCGGTTTGTAACGCCAAGAAGGAATCTCCCATTCTCTTCAACGGCCTTGACCAGACGGAATGGGACGCCGCCTTTGCTGAGGATAACTTTATCAACTTTACTTACAAGGAAAGAGCATACGTCGATGCACAGAACGTTTCAGCATCTGCCATCAGTCTGGTTATCTACAAATTCACCGAGGATAAAGTCCACGTATCAATAACCTCAGGCGGTGTAACCAAGACCGACTCCGCCACAGGTCCCCTTGCTGAGACAACCAGAGCAAATCTGGTAAAGTCCATACAGGATATGCTGAAGCACGGTAGCTTTACCTATGACAGAGAGACCAAGACCTATACTCTTACAGGTACAATGAAGATCGAATCCCTGGGTGTCAATGCTAAAAGTGCCACCCTTACCTTCAAAGACGGCAAACCCGAGAAGCTTGTTTACACCTGTGTAATCAAGAGAAACGGACTCTCTATGGATTGCGAATCCACCGTTACATTTGCTGATTTCGGAACTACCGTTGTCAACTGACGAAATGTTTGAATTAGACATTTGCATCAAAAAGCAAAAAATACATAAAAAAGCACCTACGGTGTGGAGAAAATCCTGCCGTAAGTGCTTTTTTGGTTTAATTATTGATTCATATTATGCATCATATCCGAGTCATTTTTCATTCTGCCAAACATACTTGACACAGAATGTACCTTACAGTGACAAATATTCTTTACCTTCTCGCTGATACTCAACACTCCCAAAGTAGCAAGACCGATTACTGTAAGAGTTGCGTAAGGATGTCGCAAAATATTACCCTTTTTGTTATTAAACATCATATATCTCCTTTTTTAGAGTTAATTATATTTTTACCGCAGGATTAAAAAATATTTATATCATTGACAAAACTTTAATATTGTTGTAAAATAAAAAATGAAAAGGGCGGTTTTTGAGTTTCAACCGCAATCGAGATATTTTGGGAGGAAATTCAGCTTATTTCCTCTCAGAAAGGAATGAACAATGATCAGATGTAAAGGATGCGGAAAAGAAAATCCAAAATATGAGATTTCCTGCCCGAAGTGCGGCTCCTCACCCGAGCTGACCGAGCTTGAATGTGCGAATTTATTAAAAGAGGCAGAAGAAAAAATCCAAAGAAACGACTTTGTTTCTGCGGTGGATATATACAAATTTTTAGCTGCTGCCGGTTCTGCCGACGGAGAACGAGAGCTTGGTATCATCCTTGAAAAAGGAGTTTTAGTTCCACGGGATCTTGATATGGCGACGCAGTATTACTGTTCGGCTGCAAAGCGTGGCGATGCTTTCTCGGCATACAAATATTCAAGACTTGTTGTAGGAAATGAGTCGGTGGCGGATTTTTGGCTTGCATACTCTGCACTTATGGGATGTAAAGAATCCTATCCCGACGCATTTACTCTTTATACCGGTTACAGGGAAAGATCGACGGCGGCATACTATTGCTCGCTTCTTGCCGAAGAAGGTGACACCGATGCTATAATTGAAATGGCACGCAGACATCTTTACGGCGACGGAGTTTTACAAAACGAAAGAATGGCAAAGTGGTATATGGACAGAATAGAACGTCCTCCGCTTCACGCAATAAAGCTTCACAGGCGACTTCAAGCTGTAACAGGCAGATCTATCCGCCCCGAACCTCCGAAATTTACAGAGAGAAACAAGGTAATAGAACGCCTTATTGCAACGTCGAAAAGGTTAGGATATAATCATATTCTTATTTCACTTTGCAAAACGTACTCTCAAAACGGAAGCTGTGACTCGGGTGTATTTCTTGCTTTATTACATATCGAGGGTATTGAGTTCCAGCAAAATACAGAGCTTGGAATTTCAATGCTTGAAGAGGCAATGAGAGCCGGATCTGTTCTAGGTACAAAGTGCCTCGGCGATCTGTATGCCAGGGGCGATCACGTAGAACAGGACTGTCGGAAGGCCACACAGTATTACAGACGTGCGGCAGAGCTTGGCGGACTTAGCGAATGCGAGAGTCTTGGAGATATTTTCCACAAAGGACTTATCACCGAGCCGGACTATGCCCTCGCAATCTCACTCTACGAAAGAGGAGCTGCGGCAGGCGATTTCGGCTGTCAGAGAAAGCTTAAAATGATGCAGGAAGAGCGAGAGAGAAATTATGTTGAGGCAACAAAGCTTGAACGAAGCTCTCCCGATGTGGCATTTACACTTTTCAAAAAATCGGTTGATGCAGGTTACTTGCCCGCCCACGCAAGAATTGGCTGGTATTATGAACGGGGAATCGGCACAAAGATAGACCGCAAGGCAGCTTTTTATCACTACAAGTCGGCATACGATGCAGGTGACAAGAGGGCGGTTGAAAATCTTGGAAGATGCTATGCAAGAGGTATCGGCACAGCATTTGACTTTGAAAAGGCATCGAAGCTTCTTTCTGTTGCACGGGAGATGGGCTCTCATTCGGCAGACAAAGAGCTGTATCGCATATATGAAAACAAAAAGAAGCATATGGTTCGCTCGCTTTACTCAACCGCTATGCGACTTTACTACAACAAAAAATACGACTTGGCCCGCGAGAAGCTTGAAGTTTGTATGCGGCTTGGACTTGGAGAAGCGACCTACTCTATCGGTTGCCTTTACGAATTCGGCATAACAACCCCTCCCGACAGAAAAATAGCACTTCGTTTCTACAAAAAAGCATATGAACAGGGCTACGGCGATCCAAGACAGTATCACAAGCAAAGTATGCTTCGCATCTGGAAACAGGCATAATTTTTGTTTTTATTAATAAAATTCAAGAGACCGTCTCAAAGCGAGACGGTCTCTTTTTCTACATTATTTAATTACTTATCCTGGGGGTAAGAACGTCTGTCATCAAGAGTGCTTACCTCGGGCCATGTGATAATGGTCTTTGCAAGAATGGTGTAGTATGTTCTGATGGTGAAATATTCCTCATCAAAGTTTGCATATAGATCTTTTTTGCAATCCTCTACAAGCTGCTGGTATTCCTGCTCGGTGTAATCGTCCTTACTCTTACCGATGTACTGAAGGTACTGAGCAACATATTCATCAAGATATTCCTGACGAACCTTGTCATACTCCTTCTTGAAATCTGCATCGGAAGGAGCAAGTCCCTCTGCTTTAAGGATGTAGAACATTGTCATTCTTTCCTTAATGTAGCTCTGTGCCTGAGCATAAACAACATCCTTCCAGTTTTCACCGGTCTTTGCGTTTACATATACGGTAGCATATGCGTCAAAGGAGGTGTAGGTCTTATACTGACCGAGAGCTTGGTTGTATATCTGACCGCCGGAAGTAGAGAACTGGTATTCCATTTCTCTGATATAATCATCATAAATTTCCTGAACCTTGTCAGCGGGATACTGCTTTGCCTTAGAGATTTCATCAAAGTAAAGCCAAGCTTCTGATTCTACAAGAGCATCATACTCTTCCTTGTAGATTTCCATCATTGTCTTCATTGCGAAATCACGGTACTTGTCGGTGAGAGAATCACCCTTACAAGCATTAAGCTCTTCAAGAGTAACGTTAATCTCGCCGTCCTCTATCTTCTCTTTAAGATATGTGTCGGTAAACTCGGGAGCTGTATATGCCTCAAGCTTTTCAACATATACCTCGAACTTAGCATCCTCGTTACGAAGGTCTTCCTTCTGATAATCATAGGGGAAGTATGCATCAATAACGATAGGATTGGTCTCGCACTCGGTGAAGAAGTTAAGGGTTACATCCTTATAATTATACTTCTTATCACCAACCGCACCAACAAACTCAACCTTGTCACCAAACTTGAGATTAAGGATTTTTGCCTTGAAGCCAAGGCCATAAATTGCATCAAGGTCCTCGGAGAGATCAAGTCTTACATTGCTCTCGGTAACCTTTGTGCTGCTGTCATCATTTGTAGTTTTGGTATAGGTAACGTATGCTATCTTGCTTTCGTCAAGAGTACCGCTGGTAATCTTTTCAAACTTAGAATAATCAGAGGGCTTGTGACCTATAAGATTAAGCTCAAAACCGGGAATAAAGCTGTTAGAACCGATTTCGAGAGTGTAAGCGGATGCACCGCCAAAGTTACACATACCGGGAACGGCAATTTCCTTACCGTCATCGCCGATAAGATAACCGCGATACCATATTTTTACAACGTCACCGGCACTGATCTCTGCAATTTTACTTGCATCACCGCCGCCATAAAGAGGGGTCTTGTCCTTATCTGCACAAAGCATATTGAGAATTGCAACCTCAACGTCGATTTCACGGGGCTCGGCAATGTCAATCTCAACCTTGAAATTCTTGTAATCGGGAGTAGTAAACTCGATATATTGAGAAAGATCTGCAGTCATATAGTCAAATTCAGGAGTTTTATTATTGTTTTTCTTACATCCAACACTAAAAAGAAGAACAGAAGCGATGGTTGCAAGAAGCAGCACGAAGCTGATTAAAGAAGAAATAGGTCTTCTTTTGTTTTCTCTGTTTGTATTTATGTTTTTACTCATCTTGGCAAAAACCTTTCATTATAATATAATAGTTATTCAAACGAATCGGCAAAAGCGGTAGCCAGCCGATCGCATCTTTCGTTGTAATCGTGACCGTTATGTCCCTTAACCCACACAAAAGTAACCTTATGTGTTTCGGTAAGCGAATAAAGTCGCTCCCAAAGGTCGGGGTTTTTCAGTTCATCTCTTCCACGTCTCCAGCCCGCCGCATGCCAGGAGTGAACCCACCCCTGCAAATAGGCATCAACCAGATATTTGGAATCCGAATAAAGAGTTACCTCGCAGGGCTCTTTCAAAGCCGAAAGTCCCTCGATAGCGGCGGTAAGCTCCATACGGTTATTGGTTGTAAGAGGATCTCCGCCCGACAGCTCTTTTTCATAGACACCGTAAACGAGAACAGCTCCCCAACCACCCTTTCCGGGATTACCGCGGCAAGCACCGTCGGTATAAATATCAACCTTTTTCATTTTGATAAAACGGGATATCCCTTTCTTCTTTTATCAAAAAACGGACGAAGAATCTTCGTCCGTTTTTATTTGGTCATTGTTCTGCAGGACGGCAGAACGTAAAGATATTACTCAAAGCTATACTTGATTGTTCTGTAGGCAATCTTGCCATCCTTGTATACGGGCTCACCGTGAGCGTGGCCGGATACACCGTACTCTGCCTCGTAGGAGAGAAGGTAATTAAGGAGAACCTCAGTCTGCTGTGCAGTCTTAAGGTTAAGTTCACCGTAGTTTTTGATCTCGTCTCTGTAAACTGCAGAACCAACCCACTTCTTATACTGCTTCATGTATGCCTTATCAACGATAAGACTGCCTGCAACATTGCGAAGGAACTTGATCTCGCTTTCATCAGTATACTTGCCTGCCTTAATATCGGCCTCAAGATATGTGCTGAGATCCTTGCTTGCCTTTTCGTTGAGTGCCTGAGCTACTGCGTGAATACGAAGCATGGGCTTGATAGCTTCCTCTGCCTTCTTAGTAAGAGCTGCGTCGATAAGATCAGCACTTGCAACATTAAGCTTTACAAGGAGGAATGCCTCAAGGTTGCCGTAATGATTAAAGTTAGAAACCTTTGTGGTTGTATCAAATGTACCGGTGTAGAACTCGTTCTCGTAGTTGTCGTAAAGAGTTTCCTTGAATTCTTCAACAAGCTGGGAAGGACACTGCTTAACGGGAATTTCCTTGATAAGAGCATAAACCTTGGTCTGAACAGCACTGGTGATGTGATTGTTGTAGCTGTGAAGAAGACCGTCATAGATGTTATCGTTATGCTGTTCGATGATAAGGTCAGCAAGCTTCTTGTCACCGCTGGTAGCAGCTGCGATCTTTTCAAGAACCTTCTTAAGCTCAACATCCTTTGCAGCATTAAGAGCAGCAAGCTTGGTAGCTATATCCTTCTTCTGTTCATCGGTAGGATTGGTTCCGCCTGCGTTCTTTGCCTCTGTATGTGCCTTGTTTAACTCATAGAGAGCTCCGCCCTCTTTGTAGTAGCTGTTGTTCTCTGTTGCGGAATTATAGATATCTGTGAAATCTTTAAGAAGCTTCTCGATGCTTTCATCGCCATACTTGAAGCTGGTGTCAGAGAATGCCTCATACTGAGTGGTGCTGAGGTTGCTGCCTAATGCATGATAGAGAATCTGGTATGCAGTGATCTCCTCATATGCGGGAAGATTAACTGCGTATACGGGATATACGTAATAGGTAAGCTTTTTGCCGTTGATGTCAACGGTCTTGTCTGCATCGTAAGGAGTGGAGGGCTTTACTTCCTTCTTACCGTTGTAAGCATACTCGAAGGTAGCGATAGGATCGCCCATGTTTTCAATCTTCCAATCAATATTGATATCGGAATAGCTGTAAACAATTCCATCTTTATCGGTTACTTCAAACTTGTTGTCTGCATTGCTGAGCTTAGAACCAACCATTGCGGTTGTGCCATCAGCAAGGAACAGTGCATGGAAAGCATCTTCTGCATCAAGAGTGATGATCTGATTGGTTGCCTTTTCGGTAAACTCAGCACCCTCTTTGCTGGTGTACTTAACGGTGTAAGTAACACTGATTGTATCGCCTGCCTTAACAGTAAGAGCTGCATTCTTTGCTTCGGTCTTCTCAGCATCGGTTGCATCGGGCTTTGTTGCCTTAAGTGCCTCGAGAGCTGCCGCCTCAATCTCTGCCTTTGTAAGCATAGAGTATGCATAATCCTCGATGTTGCCGATATTTTCCTTGCTGATAACATTATCAATTACAAGCTGAAGGAACTTCTCGTCACCCTTGGTAGTAGCAGTAGCGGTGTAGAAGAAATCGCCAAGCTTAACACTATGGTTTGCCTTAATGGAAGCGGTAGTGCTTTCAATTGCGGATACGTTCATATCAGAACCGAAGTACATATTACCTTCAGCATCCTCTGCATAGTATACGAAATAGATTGCATCGCCCTTGGAAAGTGCGCCGGTCTTGAAGCGGTCTTCCTTAGTACTATTGGTAAGAAGCTTGCTAACTACGGAATTGTAAATGTTTGCCTTTACAATTTTCTCTCTTGTAGCTTCGTCTACATTAAAATCGTGATTTGCAATCTTGATTTCGCTGATGCTCTTAAGGAAAGAGTCAAGATTGAAGTCAACGTAAGTGCTGAGATCCTCTTTTGCAAAATCATAGCCACCACAGCTTGTGAGTGCAAGAAGAGACATCACAACAGTAAGAATTAATGCTAAAATTCTCTTTTTCATGTCTTTCATCCTTGTATAAAAATTATTTCAAATTCCGCGTTATGGGACGCGATTAAATTGATCAAAGCAAGCGATTTTTATCCCTATGGAATAACTCGCTGAACTATTATATCATACAAAATTAAAAAAAGCAATTGTTTTTTCAATTTTTTTATATTTTTTTATTTTATTAACATTTACTTGTTATTTTACACTAAAAAAAGATGATTTTACATTCTTATAAGCAAATCTTTGCATAAAATCTTTTTTTCACTTGACAAAATCTGATTAACAATGTATAATTTTTCTAATGGAAATAAGATATTCGCTATCATCGAAAGGATATAAAAATGATTGGAGATAAGAAAATTGTTTTCTCGGGTGTGCAGCCCTCGGGAAATCTTACAATAGGAAATTACCTCGGTGCGATTAAAAACTTTTCGCGTTTTTCCGAGGATTATAAAACCTTCTACTGTGTAGTTGATCTTCACGCAATTACAGTAAGACAGGTTCCTGCCGAGCTTCGCAGAAGAACCTACGAAACCCTCGCTCTTTATATGGCATGCGGTCTTGACCCCAAGCAGAACACCTTATTTGTTCAGTCCCACGTTCCTGCCCACGCAGAGCTTGGCTGGATGCTTGATTGCTATACAATGTTCGGTGAGCTTTCCAGAATGACTCAGTTCAAGGACAAGAGCCAGAAGCACTCGCAGAATATAAATGCAGGTTTGTTCACCTATCCCACACTTATGGCGGCAGATATCCTGCTTTATCAGACCGACGTTGTTCCTGTTGGCGTTGACCAGAAGCAGCATCTTGAGTTGGCACGTGATATCGGTATGCGTTTCAACCAGATTTACGGAGACACCTTCACCATTCCCGAGGGATATATGTCCACCGATACAATGAAAATTATGTCTCTTTCAGAGCCCACCTCCAAGATGTCAAAGTCTGATACCAATCAGAATGCAGTTGTGTATATCCTCGACTCCAAGGATGACGTTATGCGTAAGTTCAAAAAGGCGGTTACCGACTCTGATGCCTGTGTAAGATATTCAGAGGACAAGCCGGGTGTTTCCAATCTTATGAGCATCTACCGTGCATTCACCGGTAAGACCTTTGAAGAGATTGAAAGAGAATTTGACGGCAAGGGTTACGGCGATTTCAAGCTTGCTGTGGGAGAGGCATGTGCCGACGGTCTTGCACCCGTAAGAGATGAGTTCACTCGCCTTATGGCAGACAAGGCACAGCTTGAAGCTATTATGAAAGCCGGTGCAGACGAGGCAGCATACCATGCTCGCAAAACCATGTCAAAAGTCAGAAGAAAGATTGGTTTTGTAAATTAAACATTACAAATTAAAGCGATTGTTTATGCCAAAACGGTTATAGGCAGTCGCTTTTATAAAAGGTATTTTTATTATGAGATACATTCTTGCATCAAAATCACCAAGAAGAAAAGAGCTGCTTGGACAGATAATAAGCGATTTTAAAATAGTTACAAGAGAGGTTGATGAAACCCTGCCCGTCGATGTTCACCCCCGAGAAGGAGTTGAGATCCTTGCGATAAGAAAAGGATTTGCTGTTGCTGAACGCAGCGACGGCGACTGCGTTGTAATTTCCTCTGACACACTTGTTGAAATCGGAGGCGTTCCTCTCGGAAAGCCGGTATGCAAAGCAGAGGCAGTGACTATGTTGAAAATGCTGTCGGGAAAGTCACACAATGTACATACAGGTGTGGCAGTTCACTACGACGGCAAATGTTACAGCGGAGTTGCCACAACGGCAGTTTATTTCAGAGAAATGAGCAATGAGGAGATAATCGAATACGTAGAAAGCGGAGATCCGATGGACAAAGCCGGAAGTTACGGTATTCAAAGCGGCGGCGGAAAATTCGTTGAAAAAATTGAAGGCGATTACGACACTGTTGTCGGACTTTCTGTTTCGCTTACCAAAAAGCTTATTGAAGAGGCATTAAAAAATGACTAAAACCGAGAAAAAAAGACGTCTTTCGCTTATAGTTGAACGTCTAAAAGAAATATATCCCGATGCCGAATGTGCCTTGCACTACGACGGCGACCCCTGGAAACTGTTGGTTATGGGCAGACTGTCTGCACAGTGTACAGATGCCAGAGTAAATATTGTATGTGAAGAGCTTTTCAAGAGATTTCCCACTGCAGAAGCAATGGCAAAGGGTGATATCGCTGAAATTGAAGAAATAGTAAAGCCCTGCGGACTTTATCGAATGAAGGCGGATAACATCAAAGCAGCAAGCCGTATGCTGATTACCGATTTTAACGGCAAGCTTCCCGACAATATGGAGGATCTTTTGAAATTTCCCGGTGTGGGAAGAAAAATCGCCAACCTTTTGCTTGGTGACGTATTCGGCAAGGAAGCAATAGTTTGCGACACCCACTGCATACGCATCTGCGGAAGACTCGGTATGTATCCCGAAAAAGAAAAAGACCCTACAAAAATCGAAAAAATTCTCAGAGAGCTTATAGATTTAAAGGAAGGCAGCGATTTTTGTCACAGAATTGTTTTCTTCGGCAGAGAAATATGTACCGCCAGATCCCCAATGTGCGAAAACTGCCCGCTTGGCGACCTGTGTTTAAAGAGAGAAAGGGAAAATGGAAAGAATTAAAATATCTCTGCCCATAATCGTTGAGGGCAGATATGATAAAAGCTCGCTTTTAGGATATCTTGACGCAAGGATAATCACAACAGGCGGTTTTTCCGTATTCAACGATAAGGAGAAACAAAATCTGCTTCGCAGAATTTCTAAAAACGGTGTAATCGTATTAACCGACTCTGACGGAGGCGGAAAACAAATAAGAAAATTTCTGTCCGGAATTTTGCCTCCCGATAAAATTCATAATCTTTTTATACCCCAGATTAAAGGCAAAGAAAGTCGTAAAAGAAAGGCATCTGCCGCCGGAAATCTCGGTGTAGAAGGAATGGATAAAGATGTGATTTTGCGTCTCTTATCCCCTTTTATCGACGGTGAAAAAGCACAAAACAACACTAAAATGATAACTAAAGTTGACTTTTTCAACGATAAATTAACCGGATGGCCTAATTCTTCCGATAATCGCAAGACGCTTTGCCGCGAGTGTAATCTTCCCGAGGATATGACTCCAAATGCCCTGCTTGAAGCAATGAACATTCTTTACGGATATGAAGAATACCGTACCGTTGTGGACAAGCTTTTTTCCGAAAAATAAAAATTCCCATACAGAGAACCCGTTTTAAAAGGTCTTTGTATGGGATTTTTTTACAGTTTTGTTTCTTTGTACGGTTCAAGAATGATTTTGTCGTCAAAATCGAACTCGTCGGGAGTTATGTCATCGGTAAGTCCGTAATGAATTGGAATAGCACATTTTGCACCTATTTCATATGCGAAATCAGCGGCGTCATGTGCATTCATATTATTGCCCTTGCCGTTGATGGGAAGAAATGCAAAATCAACTCCGTCGGGAGCAAGGTCAAGAACGTCATCTATAACCTCATAGTTATAAATCGTGTCACCGCTGACATAGAAGGTTTGTTTTCCGTCATCAATTATGAAGCCAACCGCCTTTCTGTCGCTGTGTTCGGCACGAACAGAGTAGAATGTAACACCCTTTTCGCTCCAAACCGAATGAGGTGCAAGAAGAACATAGTTGTGACAACCTCCTATTGCGGCAACCTTCTCATATGCAGACTCTGCCGCCAAAACGAGAGCAGGAGCTTTGCAACCCGAAAGCACCCTTTTAAGTGTGACCATATCAAGATGATCCATATGCTCGTGAGTGATAAGAATTACGTCGGGAGATGCAGCAAAAAAGCTTTCATCAGCAGGAATTCTTCTTTTCTTTTCGGGTTTGATTTCTCCAAGCGAATCTGTAAGGTATGGATCTACCATTATTTTTATTTTACTGTTCTCAAACAAAAGTCCTGCCTGAGTAAGCCAAGTGATTTTCATAATAAACCTTCCTTAATAATATTATGTAAAGGCAGCAGCCATTTTTTCTACACTAATTATTACATAAATTTAAGGTAAAGTCAAGTTTTTTATTTTTAACTTTCCATTCATTGACATTTGTATTAAAGTCTGTTATAATATTACATCGTATCAAACTGTAAATAAATAATCTGTAAAAGAGAGGAAAAATGAAAAAAACAAAATTTAATTTTGAAAAAATAAAGAAAGTGTTGCTTATACTGTTGATCTTTGTTTTGATCTCGGTACTTTCTGCTGCACTGCTATATATGTTCGGCGTCATCTATTTTGAGGGTGGAGATATGCGAATTGATAAGGAGCTGTTCAACTCCTTTAAAGGTGCCTGGTACGGAGCAATAATTATAATTTTGCTTCAGGTTGTAATAACGTCGCTTCTGTCCTTTGTTCCGGGTGCTTCAATGGCATTTATTGTAGTGATCGGCGAGCTTTATGAAAATCCCGTAGAGGCATTTATAATAACCTTCTCGGGTGTAATGCTGTCAAGTCTTATGATGTATCTGATAGGAAGATTCGGCGGTTACAATTTAGGTAAAAAGATCATTGGAGAAGAGGACTGTCAGAAGGCATCCGAGCTTTTAAACAACAAGGGCTTGATCTACTTCCCGATGATGATGATGTTCCCTGTATTCCCCGACGACGCACTTGTTATGGTTGCAGGAACACTGAAAATGACGTTAAAGTGGTTTGTTCCCTCTATTGTATTCGGCAGAGGAATAGGTGTGGCAACAATAATCTTTGGTCTCTCTATCGTTCCCTTCGATAATTTTACCACTATCTGGCACTGGATTGGCTTTATTCTGGCTTGTGCATTATTTATTGTGGCGGTATTCTTACTTGCAAACAAATTCAATAAGTATATGGAAAAGAAAAAATCTTCCTCATCAAAAAACACAAATACCGAAAACTTTGTTATGCTTGATGACAGCAATGCCGAGGTTCTTTCGGACGAGGAAATCTATCCCGACGGTGCAAACTCACCTACAAGACGTATTGAATACAAATGTCCTTGCGGAAAAGGAAAAATCATTGATGAGCGAGTAATCGGATTCGGCGATTATTATGCTTATATTGAGTGCGAAAATTGCAAGGATAAGTATGATGTGGAAACCGGTTGCGGAAGCATCTGGCGGCTTAAAAAAGCAGAAGAAAAGATAGAAATAAAATAATAAAATGCCTCTTACGGATTATACTCTGTAAGAGGCATTTTTAAATATAAAATTAACGGTTTTGTGCGATATCCTTAATAACCTCACCCGCAATGATAAGTCCCGCCACAGAAGGAACAAAGGAAATACTTCCGGGAACTCGCTTTTTTTCGCCGTCGGATACCTCGGGCGGTATAACGGGAAGCTCTTTTGAATAAACCACTTTAAGATGATTTATCCCTCTCTTACGCAGAGCAATTCTCACCGCACGTGCAAGAGGACAAACTGCGGTTTTGGATATATCCGAAACTTCAAATTTAGTTGGATCAAGCTTATTTCCCGCACCCATTGCCGAAATGATTTTTGTTCCGCTTTGATGTGCACAGACGATAAGCTCGACCTTTGAGGAAAGAGAGTCTATGGCATCAACTACATAATCAAAGATTGAAAAATCAAACAGATCTTTACTGCCGTCGTCGAAGAAAATATTATGACAAACCACCTTTGCATCGGGGTTTATACTTAATATTCGGTCACGCATTGCATCTGTCTTGTACATTCCAAGGGTATTTTGGGTAGCAATGATCTGTCTGTTTATATTGGAAAGAGAAACCTTGTCCGAATCAACAAGCTCAATATAACCCACTCCTGCACGGGCAAGGGCTTCAACGGCATATCCGCCTACTCCGCCTACTCCGAAAACTATAACCCTTGCAGAACCGAGTCTTTCAACCCCCTCCGCACCGAGAAGCATCTCTGTTCGTGAAGAAAACTTTTCCATATTTCCTCCTTACTTGCCGAGATAAATTAGTAAAACACTGATATCCGCAGGGTTAACTCCGCTGATACGTGATGCCTGTCCAATATTCATAGGGCGAATTTTGTCAAGCTTTTCTGCCGATTCAAGTCGAAGTCCCGTAATCTTTTTATAGTCTATGTCGGAAGGAATGCTTTTATCCTCTAACTTTTTCTGTCTTTCCACCTCGGAAAGCTCACGTTTAATATAACCCTGATACTTAACCTTAATTTCTGCAGTTCTGACTACCGCAGAAGGAAGCGAAGGTCTGTCAATATCAATCTCCGACAGTGACTTATATGACAGCTCAGGGCGTCGAAGAAGCTCGGCAAGTTTTGCTCCTGTACTTATTTGTGCAGAACCGAGTCCAAGCAAAATCTCATTATTTCTGTCAGAAGGAGCAATAACCGTTTTTTCAAGACGCTTTATCTCCCTCTCTATCATCTCCTGTTTTTCAAGGAAACGGGTATATCTTTCGTCATCAACAAGTCCTACACTGTGACCTATTGGAGTAAGTCTTTCATCGGCATTATCCTGGCGAAGAAGAAGACGGTACTCGCTTCGTGAAGTCATCATACGGTATGGCTCGGATGTTCCCTTTGTAACAAGATCGTCTATCAGAGTACCTATATATGACGAAGAACGGGTAAGAATCATCGGCTCTTTTCCGCACTCGGCAAGAGCGGCATTTATTCCTGCCACAAGTCCCTGTGCAGCCGCTTCCTCATATCCTGACGTTCCGTTAAACTGCCCTGCTCCGTAAAGTCCGCCCACCTTTTTAAACTCCAAGGTAGGATACATTTCGGTAGGATCTGCCGCATCATACTCAATAGCATAGGCATATCTCATAATCTCGGCATTTTCAAAGCCATTTAAGCTGTGAAGCATCTCATACTGCACATCTGTTGGCATAGAGGTAGAGAAGCCCTGAATATAAAGCTCGTCTGTATCAAGACCGCAGGGCTCAATGAAAAGCTGATGCCTTTCCTTATCGGCAAATCTGACAAGCTTGGTCTCAATGGAAGGACAGTATCTCGGTCCTTCTCCTGTTATATTTCCCGAATACATAGCCGACCTTTCAAGATTTGAAAGAATGGTTTTATGTGTATTCGAATTTGTGTAAACTATATGACAGGGGCGAAGATTAACCTCGTTAACCCCACGTTTTTCCGTTCTTACCGAATAAGGAATCGGCTCTTCCTCGCCCTCCTGAATTTCAAGGGCTGAAAGATCAACCGAGCGAAGATGAACTCTTGCAGGTGTTCCGGTTTTAAATCTTTGAAGCGACAGTCCAAGCTTTAAGAGCGACTCTGAAAGTCCCACAGCAGGCATAAGACCGTCAGGGCCGGAAGAAAACACCTTGTCACCCACAAATATCTTACTGTCAAGGAATGTTCCTGTGGCGATAACAACACGGTTTGTCTCCCAAACCTCGCCAAGAGATGTTACAACACCCGAAACGACGTTTTTTCCCTCTCTCTCTTCGGTAAGAATATCAACAATCTCCGCCTGAATAAGACGAAGATTTTTCTCGGACTCAAGAGTCCTTTTCATCTGCTTTTTATACTCTGCCCTATCTGCCTGCACTCTTTTTGAGTGAACCGCAGCACCCTTGCCTAAGTTCAGTGTACGTGACTGTATGGTGGCAATATCCGCCGCATATCCCATCTCACCGCCCAGAGCATCAATTTCAAATACCAGATGTCCCTTTGCACTTCCGCCAATAGAGGGATTACAGGGCATATTACCAACGGCATCAAGGTTGGTAGTAAACAAAATTGTATCAACACCCATTCTTGCCGATGCAAGTGCTGCTTCAATTCCTGCGTGACCTGCACCGATAACGGCAACCTTGGTTTTCAGTTCCATTTTTCCAACCTCTCTTTCCTTTTAATTAAAAACTTTATTTAAAAACCGACCGATACTATATCAGACACTCTGCCGGTAGATGTGTCAATTGTAAAAATAACTCCATCTGCGTGGCATTTGCCCGAGGCAGCCTTAAAATTGTGAGGAAGATTTGAACGCATACGAAGAACAACCGTCTCTGCATCCATACCCAATATTCCCTCGCTTTCGCCACACATTCCAACATCGCTGATATATCCGCTTCCGTTGGGAAGAATACGTCTGTCAGCCGTTTGAACGTGTGTATGTGTGCCGAAAATTACATTAATTTTGCCATCATAGGCATATCCGATGGCAAGTTTTTCGCCCGTTGCCTCTGCGTGAATATCGAGAATAGCAAAATCATAATTTCCATTCTCAGACACAAGCAGTTTATCAATGTAGGTGAATGGAGAATCAAGCACAGGTGTCATATTAACTCTTCCGAGTGCATTGATAACCATAACGCGATAACCGAGACAGTCGATAATCGTATATCCGTGGCCTGGTGCGTCGTCACCAAAGTTCAAGGGCCTTAAAATCTCGGAGGTATCGTCAAGATAAGTGTAAGCACGTTTGTTGCGAAGTGTGTGGTTGCCTCCTGTAATACAGTCTGCTCCCGAGCGGAGCAAAATCTCTGCAAGCTCGGCGGAAATTCCTGTAACAAAGGATGCATTTTCTCCGTTTACAACGCAAAGGTCAATTCCGTTTTTCTCTCTGAATTTCCAAAGATTTCTTTTAAGATGTTCAATTCCCGAAGGACTTGTAACATCTCCGATAACGAGTATTTTCAAAATAATTCTCTTTTCTATCCTGCTTTTGCAGGTAAAATATTTAATTGGACTGCCACGCTACCGCAACAGTCCAATTTTTACGCAAACAGCGTTGTTATTTAATAATATAATGAAGTTCGATGATTTTAATCCGTCAAGCAAAAACTGCTGTGTCACGCATTAAAAACCAAAGCAATTCGCATTCATTATTTAGCATAGTCAACGTGGCGAGACTCGCGGATTACAGATACCTTGATCTGTCCGGGATAATCAAGCTCGTTTTCAATCTTCTTAGCTATGTCGCGTGCAAGAATCTTCATCTTGTCGTCAGATACAACCTCGGGCTTAACCATAATTCTTACCTCACGACCTGCCTGAATTGCAAATGTCTTTACAACACCATCAAATTCGCCTGCAACCTCTCCAAGCTTCTGAAGTCGCTTAATATAGTTTTCAACGTCCTCGCGTCTTGCACCGGGTCTTGCAGCACTAATAGCATCGGCTGCCTGAATAATGAAATCAAGAGCACTCTTGGGCTCTACGTCATTGTGGTGTGCCTGAATGGAGTGGATAATATCCTTATTTTCACGGTACTTTGTGGCGATATCAACACCAAGCTGAACGTGAGAACCGTCAACCTCGGCGGTAACTGCCTTACCGATATCGTGAAGAAGACCTGCTCTGCGTGCCTGGGTAACGTCAACACCCATTTCCTCAGCCATAACACCCGCCAGCATAGAAACCTCTATAGAGTGGCGAAGAGCATTCTGACCGTAGGATGTACGGTACTTCATACGGCCAAGAAGCTTGATAAGCTCGGGGTGAAGTCCGTGTACACCTGTTTCGAAGATTGCCTTTTCTCCGGCCTTCTTGATCTCGATATCAACATCGCGACGTGCCTTTTCAACCATCTCCTCAATTCTTGCGGGATGGATTCGTCCGTCACTGATAAGCTTTTCAAGAGCAATTCTTGCAACCTCACGTCTTACGGGATCAAAACCGGAAACGGTAATAACGTCGGGAGTATCGTCAATAATAAGCTCAACTCCGGTCAGATTTTCGATAGTACGGATATTTCTACCCTCACGACCGATAATTCTGCCCTTCATTTCATCACCGGGAATTTCAACAACAGAAATCGCAATTTCGCTGACGTGGTCGGCAGCAAAACGCTGAATAGCGAGAGAAAGAATATCACGTGCCTTTGTATCGGCCTCATCCTTAAATCTTTCCTCGTACTCTGCAATCTTGAGTGCAGTTTCGTGCTGCATCTCGGAATCAAGTCTGTGTACAAGTTCTGCCTTTGCTTCCTCGCTGGTAAGACCTGCGATTTTTTCAAGCATAGCAAGCTGTCCCTGTAAAGTTTTGTTTACTTCTTCACGGGTTTTGTCGGCATCTGCAAGCTTTTCAGCAAGTGCAGCTTCCTTCTTTTCGATCTTTTCAAGCTTTGCATCAAGAGTTTCTTCCTTCTGGATGTTTCTGCGTTCCTGTCTGGAAACCTCTTTACGACGTTCATTAATGTCACGATCCGCTTCTTTCTTCAGCTCAAAAATCTCGCTTTTTGCAGAAAGAATAGATTCTTTCTTTGCATTTTCTGCATTCTTAATGGCATCCTCAAGAATCTTTTTCGCCTGCTCTTCGGCAGAGCCAATTTTCTTTTCGGCACCAATCTTGCGAAGTATAAATCCTAACGCCAGGCCAATGACCAAAGCGACTACAATCAAAACTATAGCAAGTATAAGATCAATTGTCAATTTGCACCTCCTTCTGATTACATTTTTCTAATGTATATCAAGTAAATAATTTTTAGTAATATGGTGTACGTGCGTATACGCACACTCATACAAATATAATTATATAATATATTTTCTTTAAAGTCAAGACTAATTTTGTCAAAAGAAATAAACTGCAGGTAAATTTATCTTTTTTACTGCAATTTTACTAAAAGATCTGCTGCATGACGATTTTCAAACCATAAAAAAACAAAAAACACTTTTTTTGCCAAAATTTTAGCACTTAACAGTTTTATTTGCGAATGTTCACAAAAAATTCATTAAAAAATCAACAAAAGTTCTTGACATATCCTATAAAATCGGTTATATTATATATGCTTCGATTAGCACTCCAAAGACACAAGTGCTAAAATTCGATCAAAAAGGAGGTATTAAAATGGATGATTCACGACTTACACCGCGAAAAATGCAAATACTTAAAGCAATAGTTGATGCTCATATTGCAGGCGGCGAGCCCGTCGGATCAAAATACCTTTCGCAAGATGACAAGATTTCTTGCTCTCCCGCCACAATTCGAAATGAAATGGCAGAGCTTGAAGAAATGGGATATCTGCTTCAACCCCATACCTCAGCAGGAAGAATTCCCTCAGAACTGGCATACAGATATTATGTAGACGCACTTGTTCATCAGTACGCAAACACCAGAGCAGAGATAGACGAGATCAACGAGACTCTCAGATACAAGCTTACCGAGATGGATGAAATTCTTTCAGAGGTTTCACGACTTGCGGCATCCTTCACAAACTATACGGGTATTGCATTCAAGCCGGGTGCAGGCAAGGTAAGAATTATTCAGTTCAAAAGTGTTTTGCTGTCAAGCAAGGATTTCCTTCTTGTAATGACATTCGAAGGCGATATTGTTAAGACTAAAACAATACATCTCCCCTTCTCTATCGGTGAAGACGGTCTGCGAAGATTTACAGAGGCACTTAATATCTACCTCATCAATCAACCAAGCGACAGCATTACTATGCCAACCATTATGAAGCTTGAAGCAATAATGGGCTCGGCAGGTGCTATTGTTCATCCCACAGTAAAGGCAATTTACGAAACGATGAACGAGCTTGATACGGCAGATGTAAAGCTTGAAGGAATAACAAAGCTTCTTCAGTATCCCGAATATTCTGATATTTCGGATTTCAGAAATCTTATGGGAATGCTTGAAGAAAAGGAAAAATTCCTTGATGTTATCTCACGTGAGGCAGAGGATTCAGGCGATATTCACGTTTATATCGGCACAGAGAACGAGTCGGATGCTATGAGAAACACCGCACTGATCTTCAAAAAGGTAAATATCGGCGGCAAGGAGTTTGCCGTAGGTGTTATCGGACCTAAGAGAATGAACTACTCTAAGGTTATTGAGATGCTTAACGGACTGGCAAACGGAATTGATAAAATGTTCGGAACAGCAGCACTGCCGTCGCCGGATGAACTATAAAAAACGACTAACCGAAAGGATTTTTTACAAGTGGAAGAGAATAAGAACATTCCCGAAACTGCAGAAGAAGCAGTTGTTTCGGAAAAAAAAGATAAAAAAAGTCACAAGGGTGACAAAAAGCTTCTTTTAGAGATTGAAGAGCTTAAAGCAACAATAAAAGAGCTTGAGGACAAATATCTTCGTATGGCGGCAGAGTATGATAATTTCAGACGCCGTTCCAGAGAAGAAAAGGATGCAATCTACGAAAATGCAATGGCAGATACAGTAAAAGAGTTGCTTCCTATTATTGATAATCTTGACAGAGCTGCCGGATTTACCGAGGGAGACAAGATTCTCGAAGGACTTGTTCTTACCGCAAAGGCAACATCCGAAGTATTTGCTAAAATGGGTGTTGAAGAATACGGAAAGCCGGGCGATATATTTGATCCCAACATTCACAATGCCGTTTTTCATGTTGACGACGATGCTTATGGCGAGGGTGAAATCGTTGAAGTATTCCAGAAGGGATACAAAAAAGGAAAGCACATTATCAGATTTGCAATGGTAAAAACCGCAAATTAAGTGTATTTTTCTAACTTAGCTTTACAAAAATAATATAAAATATCTATATATTGGAGGAAAATTAAAATGGGAAAAAGTATTGGTATTAATTTAGGTACAACCAATTCCTGCGTAGCAGTATTTGAGGGCGGCGAGCCCATCGTTATCACCAACCCCGAGGGTGCAAGAACAACTCCTTCGGTTGTTGCATTCACAAAGACCGGCGAGAGACTTGTTGGTCAGGTTGCAAAGCGTCAGGCGGTTACAAACCCCGACAAGACTATCAGCTCTATCAAGAGAGATATGGGTTCTGATGTAAAGGTTTCTATTGATGATAAAAAGTACACCCCTCAGGAAATTTCGGCTATGATTCTTCAGAAGCTTAAGGCAGATGCAGAAGCATATCTTGGCA
>JAZSRX010000057.1:0-5188 GCA_045538685.1 Eubacteriales bacterium
AAGAGTGCCGAGAAGCACAAAATCCTTCATAACGCGAAATCAGAATTCGATTTTCTTTTCAATGAAGCTCTTGAGCTCGGAAATCGGGATTCTTACCTGCTCCATAGTGTCTCTGTCACGGACGGTAACGCAACCGTCGCCTGCCTTCTCAGCGTCTCCAACGGTGTCGAAGTCAACGGTAATACAGAGAGGTGTACCGATCTCATCCTGACGGCGATATCTCTTACCGATAGAGCCTGCCTCGTCAAACTCGCAGTTGAAATATTTTGAAAGCTCCGTATAAATTTCGTCTGCCTTTTCGGAGAGCTTCTTCGAAAGAGGAAGAATAGCGACCTTAACGGGAGCGAGTGCGGGATGGAGATGAAGAACTGTACGAACATCACCCTCCGAAATCTCCTCCTCGTCATATGCGTCAACAAGGAATGCAAGTGCAACTCTGTCCGCACCAAGCGAGGGCTCAACAACATAAGGAACGTAGTGTTCGTTTGTCTCCTGATCGAAGAAGGTAAGGTCCTTGCCCGAGTGGTTGCCGTGCTGAGTAAGGTCATAGTCGGTTCTATCCGCAATGCCCCAAAGCTCGCCCCAACCGAAGGGGAAGAGGAACTCAAAGTCGGTTGTTGCCTTGGAGTAGAAGCAAAGCTCCTCGGGATCGTGGTCACGAAGACGAAGATTCTCGTCCTTCATACCAAGGTTAAGAAGCCACTGGTGGCAGAAGTTCTTCCAGTATGCGAACCACTCAAGGTCGGTGCCGGGCTTGCAGAAGAACTCAAGCTCCATCTGCTCGAACTCACGTGTTCTGAACACAAAGTTACCGGGAGTGATCTCGTTACGGAAGGACTTACCGATCTGGCAGATACCAAAGGGAAGCTTCTTTCTTGCAGAACGCTGAACTGCGGGGAAGTTTACGAAAATACCCTGTGCAGTTTCGGGACGAAGATAAACGGTGCTGGAGGATTCCTCGGTTACACCGATAAATGTCTTGAACATAAGATTGAACTTCTTGATGTCGGCAAAGTCCTTGCCACCGCAGATGGGGCAAACGATTCCCTTATCTTTAATATAGGTAGCCATTTCATCAAAAGTCCAGCTTGCAGGATTATCATCAAGTCCGTTTTGGAAGGCATAATCCTCAATAAGCTTGTCTGCTCTGTGACGTGCCTTACAGCCCTTACAGTCCATAAGAGGATCAGAGAATCCTCCAACGTGACCGGATGCCACCCAGGTCTCAGGGTTCATTATAATAGCTGCGTCAAGACCCACGTTGTAACGGGACTCCTGAACGAACTTCTTCCACCAGGCACGCTTTACGTTGTTCTTGAACTCAACACCAAGAGGACCGTAGTCCCAGGAGTTTGCAAGACCGCCATATATCTCCGAGCCGGGGAAGATAAATCCTCTGTTTTTACAGAGGGCAACGATTTTTTCCATTGTCTTTTTGCTGTTTTCCATTATTTTTACCTCTAAAATATGAGAATTTGTAAACTATTATTGTCTTTTTATATTATTTCGCCGTAAATTTTGCCATTTTCGTGGCGAATCGGTTTCACCAAAACGAGATTACCCGAAAGCCCTTTTTCACCCTTAACACAGACCTCAATATAAGAGTCGGAGTGGGCGGTATAAATGCCGCCGCGATAGCTTTCAAGAATACAGGAAAGCACTTTTTCTTCCGAAACAATGCCGCCTAAAATCCTGTCTCTTACCCTTTCGCATTCCTTTATCAACCTTGCGGAGCGATCCTTTTTCGTCTGCTCGCTGACTTGATTTTCATAATTTGCAGCAGGTGTTCCCTCTCGCTTTGAGTATGCGAAAACGTGAGCATCAAGCAAATTCGCCTCGCTGACAAAGCGAAGTGTGTCGAGAAAATCCTCTTCACTCTCGCCGGGAAAACCTACCATAAGATCGGCGGTTAACATAACATCGGCAATCTTTTCACGAATGTGATTTATATTTTTCAGTGCCATTGCTCGATTATATCTTCGCTTCATACCGCGAAGGACACTGTCCGATCCGCTTTGCATTGAGATATGGAAGTGTGGCACCATAATATCAAGATTTGCAATTTTATCAATAAAGTCGGTCGAAAGAAGCTCGGGAGCCATAGATCCAAGCCGTATTCTCTCGCAACTGTGACGCATATCAAGCTCACAAAGCAGATCTGCAAGGCCGTATTTTTCGTCAAAGTCAGCACCGTAAGAGCCGGTTTCAATTCCCGTCAGAACAATTTCAAAAGTTCCGTTTTTATAAAGCCCCTCAACCTCGGAGATAACCTCCTCTGCCGGCTTTGAGCGAACAGGGCCTCGTGCAGCCGAAATGGCACAGTAGCTGCATTTGCACTCGCACCCATCCTCAATTTTCACATAAGCTCTGGTTCGGGGAGCATTTTTGACGCACATTGGCTCAAAGGTTGCACCCTCAAGGTCGGAAACAAAGCACTCTGCACTCTGCACTCCAAACTCTGCACTCCAAACTCTGCACTCTGCACTTCTATTGCTAAGCAACCGATTTGCAATTTCAACGCACTTCATCTTGTCCGCAGTTCCGAGAACGCAGGACACACCCTCAATAGCTGCCACCTCGGCGGGTGAACGCTGGCTGTAACAGCCAATTACAATCACAACTGCAATAGGATTTTTTCTTATTGCACGTCTTATGTATTTTCTCGATTTCGCATCGCTTTCCGCTGTGACGGTACAGGTATTGATAACATACACGTCGCACACGTCATCAAAGGAGCAAACCTCATAACCCGCCTCGGCAAATGCCTCGCTTATGGCCTCGGTTTCGTAAAGCGAAACCTTGCAGCCCAGGGTATAAAGTCCAACTTTAAGCATGATCTTTCAAATATTCCTTTACAAAATCGGGTTTTACAACTGCCACATAGGGCAAATCGCGGTATTTTTCAAAAAGATCAAGTCCGTAGCCAAACACGAACTCGTCCGGAATTATCTTTCCTGTGTAATCCGGCTGAAAATCCACCTTGCGTCTTGAGGGCTTGTCAAGAAGTGTGCAGGTTTTAACACTGCTTGCACCCTTCTCCTTCAAGTGCTCAACAAGATAGCTCAATGTGTTGCCAGAGTCTACGATATCTTCAATAACAAGAAAATCGCACTTTGAGAAATCCTCTCGGTCAAAGTCAAGAAGCATCTTAATTTTTCCGGAAGACTCGGTAGACATTCCGTAGGAGGACACCCTCACGCACTCAAGCTCGTGAGGAACGTTGATTTTTTTCATAAGATCGACAGTAAACGGCATCGCCCCTTTAAGAACCGAAACGATGATAAGGTTTTTTTCCTCGGAGCTGTAATCGCGGTTAATCTCTTCGGCAACGCGACCGACAATTGCTGCGATTTCTTCCTCGGAAACAAGCACTTTTTCGATTATTTTGTCCATCACAAAAAATACCTTCCCATTTTAAATTTTAGATTACAACATTATATTTTAACAGAAATTAAGAAAAAAGTCAATAGAAAAGACGGTTGTTTTAAATATATATAAGAACATAATCCGAAAAAGTAAAAGCAATGTCTGACAAATGTCTGATTTAGCATTATTATTTATCATAATTATTTATTTATTAAAAGCAAATAATATTAAAATGTTAAAAGTTTTCCAAAATCTATTGACAAATTGATATTTTTCGGTTATAATGTATTCTGCTTTCGTATGAGTATTGTTATGAATACGCGAAATACGGGACGCACAGCGTCCTGACGTTAATCAAATTTTACAAGGAGGTGCGAGTCATGAAGAGAACATACCAGCCCAAGAAAAGACAGAGAAAAAAGGAACATGGCTTTAGAAAAAGAATGGCTACCGCTAACGGCAGAAAAGTTCTTAAGAGAAGACGCGCCAAGGGTAGAGCTAAGCTCACCTATTAATTAAAGGTCAACTTCTTTGACCCAGTCGTCACGGACGGCCAGAAAATCATCCGATAAATTGCTTCTTATCAGACATTTATCGGAGGATTTTGCATAAACAAATTACTCAGGGGGATACAGAAATGAAGTTCGTAAGCTTAAAAGAAAATCATCTGTATTCCAAGGCGTATTCTAAAGGCAAGAGAGCAGTGACGTCGGCTCTCGCCGTCTACGTTTTACCCGACTATGCCGCAAAGCGGCTGGCGAAAGCACATCCCGAAAAGCGTGTGGTAAACCGCATCGGGCTTACAACATCCACAAAGCTTGGAGGTGCGGTTACAAGAAGCCGCACTCGCCGTATCCTGCGCGAAGGACTCAGAGCACTTGAGGCTGAGAAGCCCATCAAGGTAGGCTTTATTATAGTTATCGCGGCGCGCTCTGCGGCGACAGAGCTAAAAAGCACAGAGATCAAAGAGCACTTAGATCTCGCATTTACAAAGCTCGGCATGTTTGCCGAGGTGAAGGAGAAGCCATGAAGTACGTAATGATATGGCTTATCCGCTTTTACAAGAAATTTATCTCACCGTTAAAACCGCCCTGCTGCAGGTTTACACCGACCTGCTCGGCCTATGCCATTGAGGCATTTCAGAAACGTGGCTTTTTTGCAGGCTTTATACTGATGGTATGGCGCATTTTGCGCTGCAACCCCTTTGGTAGAGGGGGTTACGACCCGGTACCCGAAAAGGGATTCAGAGCCTACGGTAAATGCAGGGAAACCAAGTGTGAGGATCACGGCTGTGATCACTAACAGCCAAAAAAGAAAAGGATAATAAAAATGGATTTCATTTACGATTTATTAGCTCCTGTTTGTAAACCAATCGGAGAAATGCTGTACTGGTTCAGCCAAATTTTTGGTGGACAGTACGTATTTGCACTCCTCATTTACGCCCTTCTTTTCAAGCTTCTGTTCCTTCCCTTTGCTATCAAGCAGCAGAAGAATCAGATAAAGATGGCGCATCTTACCCCCAAAATCGAACTTATCAAGGCAAAGTATAAAGGAAGAACCGACCAGGTCACCATGCAGAAGCAGCAGGAAGAAATTCTTGAGCTTCAGCAGAAGGAAGGTTACAATCCCCTCTCCGGTTGTCTGCCTCTGCTCCTCCAGATGCCTATCATCATGTTCCTTTACGGAATTATTACAAGACCCCTTTCCTTTATTTGTCATCTCAGTGCGGATCAGCTTACAACCGTCAAGGGCTTACTTGATGCTAATAAAATCGCGCTCACAGGTGATGCCAATACAAAAATCAATTTTCTTAATATGGTAA
>JAZSRX010000068.1:0-22193 GCA_045538685.1 Eubacteriales bacterium
GTTAAGCTTCTTGCTCTAAACAATCCATTTCACGGAAACGAAAAATATGCTATGACTACCGAAATTACTCAGCCTCTAATTATTGTCAATCTAACAGAAAATATAGACAAGCTAATTAATGGCAACCATAGATTACAAAAGGCATTGAAACTTGGTATAGCAACGATTGATGCTTATTATCTGTCGTTTGAAGAGCATCGTGACTATATTGTTGATTTTAACGAGAATATATATCACCATGTGGTAAGCCATTGGAAAAAGTAAATTCCAATGTGTCGAGAAATATTGAAATGCCAATCGATAATAGCCTCCCTTGTGTAAAGGGAGGTGGCACGCGATAGCGTGACGGAGGGATTGTAAAGAGTTAAGTTTTTAATCAAACAATCCCTCAGCCGTCTTCGGCGTCAGCTCCCTTTGCACAAGGGAGGCTCTTTTATGTTCATCTATGCTTTATCAATTTTCCTGACAACCACTGCTTTTGTGGACACAAAAGCAAAATACGGCATATCCCTTTCGAGATATACCGTATTTTTAAAAACTGTCCTTTAGGGTACGACCCTAATGCTCAGCGTTTTTTATTAAAAATGCTTAATGCTTGGTAAAAAATATTACTTTTGTACAAGGTGAACGGCGAAGCCGCAGATTTCGTCCTTGAAGTAAACAAATTTGGGCTTACCTGTCTTGTCGTCATAGGTGATAGAGCTTTCGTCAAACTCAAAGCCCATTCTGGAGAAGTAAGCAATTGCTCTGTCAACAAAGTTGGTGCGGATGCCGATGTGGCCGTGAGCACCGGGGCCCTTCTTATGCATAAATTCAAGCTGTTCGCCTGCGAAGGTGGACTTGGAGGTCTCCTTAAGAGGCATACCGAACATAAGAGAGAAGAGCTTTGCACCCTTTTCCGCTTCTTCCTTAGACTCGTTGTTAATTCCCATATGAACGAACTCAAGACCGAGCATAGTCTTAACCGCATTTCTGGTAAGTGCGGTGATCTCGTCCCACTTCTTTTCTCTTACAAGGTCGTCTGCAACCATAAAGGAACCGCCGCAAGCAACAATCTTGTTGAACTTGAGGTAATCGAGAAGGTTGTTTGCATTGATACCGCCTGTTGGCATAAAGGTAAGCTGACCGTAAGGAGCAGCCATTGCCTTAAGCATTTTAAGACCGCCTGCCGCTTCTGCAGGGAAGAACTTTACTGTGGTAAGGCCAAGCTCAAGAGCTGCCTCGATATCAGAGGGATTTGCACAGCCGGGAAGCATAGGAACACCCTTGGAAAGTGCATAGGAGGTTACTTTGGGGTTAAGGCCGGGAGATACAAGGAACTTAGAGCCGGCTGCAATAGCTGCGTCAACCTGCTCGGTGGTAAGCACTGTGCCTGCACCAACAAGCATCTCGGGATATGCATCGGTAATCTTCTTAATCGCCTCTGCTGCACAAGAGGTTCTGAAGGTGATTTCTGCTGCGGGAAGACCGCCGTCAATAAGGGCCTTTGCAAGAGGAACTGCATCGTCTGCGTTCTCAATCTTGATTACGGGAATAAGTCCGATAGAATAGAGTTCTTTCATCATTTCACTCATTTTAAGGATTCTCCTTTTTATTTGCTTTTTTTATTTCAATATTATTTCATCATAATTATACAACAATCCTTGGCTTCGGTAAATTGCAAAAATTGCTATTTGAAATTGCAAAGATTGACATTTTTTGTTTTTGTTAACCAAAAAGTCGGTTTCGACTTCACTTGACAAAATACACACTTTGTAATATAATTATGCTGTAAATAATTATCGGTTGGTTTTACTAAATCAACTTTGCTTTTGGCATTTTGGTGTATTAGCGAAGAAAGGAAGACTTTGGGATGTTAAAAATTGTAAAAAGCAGATTTGCCTCATCCGGAAGAGAGGCATTCTGTCATGAAATAGAAAAAAATATAAATGACGGAGTTCCATCTTATCTGATTGTTCCTGAACAGCAGACGGTTATGGCAGAGGGATTTATGGCAAAAATCCTGCCTCCAAGCTCGGTTTTATGCTTTGAGGTTACGAACTTTACACGACTTGCAAACACCACCTTCCGTAAGCTTGGCGGACTTTCCGGAGAGTATTGCGACTCAACGAAAAAGGCACTTATTATGTGGAGAGCATTAACCGAGCTTTCTCCCAATCTCACTATGACTTCAGGCAGACGAGAGGTGAACTCGGGGCTTGTGGACTCCTGTCTTTCTGCCGTTTCGCAGATGCAGAATCTTGGTATTCACCCAAAGGATCTTTCAAATGCCTCCGAGCTTGAAGGAATAAAGGGTGACGGCCGTCTTGCATCAAAGCTTACAGATCTTTCCGCGGTTTATGCTCTTTACAAAAAGCTTCTTCGTGAGCGATATGCAGATACGGGCGACGATGCAGAGGCGATGATTAATTCGCTCTCTGAAAATCCGAACTTTTTGGCTGATACAAAAATATATATCGAGGGCTTCAGCTCCTTTACCGAGCCACAGTACACTCTTATTGCACTTCTTGCTAAAAGAACCGACGTCTCTGTTTCGCTTTGTCTGCCAAAGGACAAAGAAAATGCCTTCGAGTTTTATGAAATCAAAAACTGCAAAAGCCGACTTACTTCGTCTGCCAACAAGTGTGGAGCGGATGTAAAGGTTGTAAGAGAAGAAGGATATTTGAAAAAACGCAACGAAGCACTTGATGAAATTTGTGCTGAATTGTGGTCTGCAAGTACACCAAATGACAAGATAACTTTACAAAATAGCGAGGATTTGCGTATTTTACAGGCACATACTCCCTATGATGAGTGTGCATTTGTGTGTGAGGATATTAAGAGAAGAATAATCGGCGGTGCGTCATATTCGGATATTGCTATTGTTGCACGAAGTGCAGAGGAGTATCAGGGCATACTTGACGGAGCACTGTGGGATGCAAAAATTCCTTATTTTACATCCTATCGCCGTGATATAAACGAGTTTGAGGCAATTAAGCTGATTTATACCGCCTATGCTATTGCCAGGGGATTTAAGCGAGAGGATGTTCTCAGCTTTGCAAAATGCTCTCTTTCGGGAATCGGACGCGAGGAGTGCGACGAGTTTGAGATGTATGTAAACACCTGGCAGATAAACGGCAAACGCTTCACCGAAGAGGGTATCTGGAATATGAATCCCGACGGCTACAACATAAATCGCAGAGAGGGAACAGGCGAAAAGCTTTTGCGTATACACAGTGTTCGTGAGAAAATAGTTGCTCCTCTGTCTGATTTTGCCGAAAAAATCGGCTATGCCACCACTGTAAAGGAACACGCAGAGGTTCTTCTTGATTTCCTTCTCAAAATTGATATGGAAGAATCGCTGAAAGCAAGAGCCGAAAAGCTTTTGGAGTTTGGCGAGAACACACTTTCCGAGGGAAATGCTGCTCTCTGGAAGGTTATTTGCAATGCACTTGATACCCTTGTTACCGTTCTCGGTGACACTCCCACCGATCAGGAGGGCTTTGTTTCTCAGCTTAAAGTGGTATTTTCCGCCACAGATATGGGCCGAATTCCCTCATTTTTAGATCAGGTTATTGTGGGAAGTGCGGATATGCTTCGTCTTTATGAAAAAAAGCATATCTATCTTATCGGTGTAAATGACGGCAAATTCCCTGCCAATGTCAGTGACAAGTCCTATTTCTCGGAGAGCGACAGGATAAAGCTTCAGAATTGCGGTTTTGCAATCACTCCTGAGCTTCAGATCAAGGGAGCAAGAGAGCTGTTTATTTTCAGCCGAGCATTTTCCTATGCCACAGAAAGTGTTACAATCAGTTATTCATCTTCCGACACAAGATTCAAGGCATCCGAGCCGGCTGAGGTTATAGGAAGAATAGCACTTCTTACAGGCGATAAGGTTAAGCCCATAAAAATTGATCTTCTTCCCCTGTCTAAGAGAGTTTTCTCACCCGAAAGTGCTCTTTCCCGTATTGGAGATTTTGACAAAAACTATGAGGTTTTGAAGGATGCTCTTTATACTGCCGGATATGAGAGGGAAGTGTCTATTTTGGAGGGCGAAATATCTAATAAGGACGTAAAGCTTACCGAAAATATAGTAGAACCCGACAGGTCGCTTTGGCTTTCCCAATCCAAAATAGATTCTTACGTAAAATGTCCCTTCGGATATTTCTGCAAGTACGTTATTAAATTAAAAGAAGAGGAGCGTGCGGAATTTGATTCGGGAAATATCGGTTCGTTTATCCACGCTATACTTGAAAACTTCTTCCTTGAGCTTTCGCGTGAGGGCAGAACAACCGATACTCTTACCGATGAAGAGAGAGCAGCTTTGACTCGTTCTGCCGCCGAAAAATACATTTTAGAGCTTGGCGATGATGCAATTCAGGCATCGCTCAGGACAAAAATTAAAATCGACCGTCTTTCCCGTGCGGCACTTCCTGTTGTTGAGGGACTTTGCGAGGAGTTTGCACAGTCTGCCTTCCAGCCCCGATTCTTCGAGCTTTCGATTGGTGCAGGCGATGCATCTCCCGATCCCATAAATATCGAGGCGGACAGCGGTATGGTTACAATTACCGGAACAATTGACCGCGTTGATGCATATAAGAAGGGCGAGGACGTTTATCTTCGTGTTATCGACTATAAGACCGGTAAAAAGTCATTTGCTCCCTCCGATCTGGCAGAGGGCAAAAACCTGCAGATGTTCCTTTACTTAAAGGCACTTGTGGAGAGTGAAAAGGAGAAGTTCCGCAGGTCGCTTGATCTTGGTGAAGGCGGAAGAATTGTTCCTGCGGGAGTTATCTATGTTAAAACAAATATTCGCGATATCAAGATAGACAGACCTGATGATGCCGACGCATTGAATGCGGTAAAGGATGTACAGGACCGAGAGGGAATGATACTTAATGATGATGAAATTATTAACGCAATGACATTAAGATACACTCCCGTTTATTCAAAAAAGAGCCCCACAAAGATCACCTCTACAGGCCGCAAATTTCTTTTCAGCGAAAAGGAATGGGAAAAGTTGATGGAAAAGGTAGAGAATTCTGTAAAAAATGTGGCTGACCAGATTCGCTCGGGTGTTATGGACGTTGCACCGAAGGAGAAAAAGAATGACTCTCCCTGCGATTACTGTCGTTACAAGCCCCTTTGCCGAAAGGCATAAAACATTATAAAAATAAAAAGAAGAGAGAACTCTGCGGAAAAATCCGTTTTGTTCTCTCTTTTTATTTGAAAAATCAGATCGAATATTCTTCTTTGTACTTTGCGTATTTTTCCTGATATATCTCGCTGTCGCTGCGGATATGGTGGATATACTTGTGCAAATCCATAGAATTTTCGGTGAACATTTCAATAAGGCAGCAGCCAACGTTAGAGCAGTGATCCGAAACACGCTCGAAATCATTAAGCATATCCGCCAGGATAAAGCCGTGTTCGATTGTACACTCGCTCTTTTGCAGTCTGAGAATGTGGTTGTGCTTAATCTTGTCGCGAAGATCGTCTACAACCTGTTCAAGCGGCTCGATGTTGGTTGCCATCTCAATGTCATTGTTTGCAAAGGAGCTTTCCGCAATGCCGATAATGTCGGACACCGCACGGCGAAGAACGGCAAGCTCACACTTGGCATCATCAGAGAAATCAAGCTTCTTTTCCTTAATTTCCTCTGCCGACTCAACAATGTTTACCGCGTGGTCGGATATACGTTCAAAATCGCCTATGATATGAAGCAATTTGGTAATCTGTTTAGAATCGGAAGCGGTGATGTCTGCCGATGAAAGCTTTACAAGATATGAGCCAAGTGCGTCTTCGTAGTTGTCTGCCTTGTTTTCAAGGTTTCTTACCTGTTCTGCAATCTTTGCATCATACTCGTCAAAGAGCGAAAGCGACTTTCTGAGTGCCTTACAGGAAATCTCCGCCATAGAGCAGGTAACTTCGGTGGCTCTCTGAACCGCAACTGCAGGGGACTGGAAAAGTCTTTCGTCAAGAAGGTTGGTGTGCTCGTTTTCCTCTTCGTTATCCTTAATGGAGATGCGAGCCAGCTTTTCAAGCTGACGATAGAAGGGAGATATGAGGGCAACCGAAATAAGCTTAAATGCGGTGTGTACGATAGCAACACCCCACATATCAATGGTGGCCTCGGTAAAGAGCACATCGCCAAGCTTAAAGCCGCCGATCAGCCAATTAATAAGATAGAAGCCCGACAGCACAAGCACAACGCCGATAACATTGAAGTAAAGGTGAATAAGTGCGGCACGCTTACCGTTTTTGTTAGCTCCCATAGAGGAGATCATTGCGGTAACGCAGGTACCGATGTTTTGTCCCATAACAATGGGAATTGCCGCACCGAAGGTGATTCTGCCTGTTGCAGTCAATGCCTGAAGAATACCGACAGAGGCAGAGGATGACTGAACAATTGCTGTAAGAACAAGACCTGCAAGAACACCGAGAATGGGGTTGTTAAACATTGTAAGAATGCTTTTGAAGGCCTCGTTTTCTTTAAGACCGCTTACCGCACCGCTCATCATATCCATACCTGTCATCAGGATTACAAAACCGATAAGGATAAAGCCGATGTCACGACGCTTTCCGCGTTTTGTAAACATAATAAGGCAGATAGCGATAATTGCGATAACGGGAACCCAGGTGTCGGGCTTGAGAAGTGAAATTGCATCAACAAAGCCCTCGGCACTGTCGCTTCCCACACCCGAAAGACCTGTAATCCAGGCGGTTACCGCAGTACCAACGTTGGCACCCATAATAACACCGACCGCCTGAAGCAAAGTCATTGTGCCGGAGTTTACAAAGCCCACAACCATAACGGTGGTGGCAGAAGAGGACTGAATAATTGCCGTTACACCAAGGCCGAGAAGGAATCCCTTAAAGGGATTTGACGTCATCTTGCCAAGGATTGTTTTGAGACCTGAGCCGGCACTCTTTTTCAGCGAGTCGCCCATAAGGTCCATACCGAATAAGAACAGTGCAAGACCGCAAAGCAGCGGCAGTACCATTTCTATAATAATACCCATAGATTTCTCCTAAAATTTGCGTTAGAGGGCGGCTTTTCAGCCACCCTCGTTGGTTTATCTTCTCTTTTCGATGATATGTAAGGTGGGATTTACGATCTGGTCGCAAACCGCAACTGTGGTCTGTCTTGTAGCCATAAGTCGCATACCTATATTCTCAATAATGTTTCTGGGGGGAAGAGGAAGATCCTTCATTTCCTTGGAGTTGATCTGCTTTGACTTAGACATAATGGAAATATATCTGTCGTAAATTGTGGAGTTAAGCAGAGCAAACAGACCAAATGCAAATCTGGGATTGATTTCAATATTTTTGTCAACTGTGTCAATAAAGTTGATCTTGTTGTGTGTGCTGATATATCTGTAACCCGGAAGCTGTGCAGCCATATAGATCGCCGAGTTCACAAAGCGGTCGTCGCTCTTTGCGGGAACACGCTTGATAATAATCATATTCTTGTTTTTCTGAACAAGTCTCTCGTTAGATGGCGAGATATACTGATGCTTTATGGGCTGAGGGAAACGAATCTGACCGCCTTTGATAGCAGAGGGACGGATAAGAGGAACAGAGCCCTTGATGGGATCGGTGAAGAGAAGGCCCTCGCATCTTGAATCAATAATAAGACCTGTGCTCATTTTGAGACCGAGAGTTGTAAGTGTTTCGGGAAGATCCGAAATGTGCTTAACAATCTTGGTGTCCTCTACACTCTTGGGAAGGGTGAGAGTGCCGTCTTCCTTGTCTACAACAAAGCCGTAGGGAACGGGAGGAAGTGCGGTTATCTTTGCACCGTTGTCGGTGGATGTGGTGATGTCAATGCTCTCTCCTCTGTCTGCGTTAGCATATGCAAGGATAAATGACTTTTTCAGGGGAATTGCACGCTTTGCATTCTTCTGCTTGCCAACGAAGAGGTGAATCTTGCGAAGGGCGAGAGTAGATGCCATTTCCTTACGGAAGGGAGTGAGACCGGATGATGTTGCCGCATTGGTGGGAAGAATGATAACAAGCTGACCGTCTGCTTCAAGATGTCTTGCGGCAAGAGTGCAGAACAAATAGGGAGCACCCATTTTAAGCTGTGTTACACCGCCAACCGCCTCTGCCTCGGCAGAGTGCTTGTCTATAAGATCGAGAGGGGGATTACAAAGAATAACGTCAAACTTGTCCTCCTGCACCTGATCAAAGAGAGATACGGTGTAATGGTTCTTGTAATCGGTAAGATAGTTTTCCTCGTATACGGTAATGTAAAGCTTTACACCGTAGTCGTGGCGGCACTTCTTTCTGATACGCTCTAAGTTGTCTTTAAGCATAGGAATGAAAACGGGATCGTTCTCATAGCAGGTGATAAATATCTGCTTTGCAAGAGGGCATCTTTTGCAAACCTCTTCAATAGCGGCTGCGGCAAGGATACCTGTTCCTGCACCGGGATCAAGAATTGTATATACTGTTTTTTTATCGTCAAGAGCAAGCATACTTCCCATAAGTCGGGCGGTGTCCTTCTTTGTGAAAAGACGGCCTAAACGTATATTTTCGCTCTTGGATTTTTCTCTTATAAGCTTGTTAGTATTTCTTACTGCTAAACTAAGCATAATAACCTCCAAAAATTCTGCCTTGATTTATCAATTATTATTTTAACATATAATTTTTGCCTTTTCAAGACATTTTTTAAGTTTTTTTACCAAAAATATTGCAAATGCAGTCGAAAGATGATATAATGATAAATGTAAAAAAATATATACTCTTTGGATTGGGTTGTTCTGCCCGATTCAGAGTGCGAAGGGAAGGTATAAATAATGAGCGAAAAGACTCAGCCCACCGTTTTGAAATTCCTGCATTGCGGAGATATTCATCTTGACACTCCGTTTACAGGCCTTTCTCCCGAAAAGAGCGATGAAAGAAGAATCGGCCTCCGTCAGAGCTTTATGAAAATGATGGAGTATGTTCGCGGAGCAGGCATAAATTATGTACTTATAAGCGGCGACCTTTTTGAGAGTGACTGTGCTACAAACAGCACTGCCGAGCTTCTTATCCGCGAGTTCCGTAACAGCCCGGATACGAAGTTTATTATTGCTCCCGGAAAGTATGACCGCCTTAACAATAACCTTATATACGGCTCGGGCAGACTTCCTCAGAACTGCTATATCTTCGAGGATGAGAAGATTGACAGATTTGACTTTGTAGAGGACAGAGTTGTTATTTACGGCTGGGCATTCCTTGAGGATGAGATTGTAAACAGCCCTCTTTATGACAGAAGAGTAGGCGACAGCTCTATGATTAATATTGTTTGCGGATATGCAGACCTTGACGGCCCTGTTGGCTCACGTCTGTGTCCTGTATCCACCGCCGATCTTAAAAAGTTCGGTGCGGATTACTATGCCTTTGGTTCAAGACACGAGGGCGGCGATTTTGTAAATCTCGGCTCTGCTATGTACGGCTATTCGGGTGCTCTTGAATCCACCGGCTTTGACGAGCCCGGCATTGGCGGTGCAAAGCTTATTACCGTTAAGTATAACAACGGCGAAATGTCTATGGATGCAAAGAACCTTACCTTCGGTAAGATTGTGTTCAAGAAGGAAACCGTTGACATCACCGGTGTTGACAGCGGAAGCGAGATTGTCAGCCGTGTAAGCCGACTTGTAAGCGACAAAAAGTACGGCCCCGAAACCGCACTTTATCTTGAATTTACGGGAGAAATTGATCCCAGATTTATTATTCCCAGAAATCTTGGAAGTGAAGCTTTCGGTCTTTACTCTTTTGAAATGAAGGACAAGACTATGCCTCTTTACAATACCCAGAGCTTTAAACGCGATATGTCTGTAAAGGGTGAGCTTTACCGCCAGCTTCTTCCTATGCTTGAAAGCAACAGCGAGGAAGAACGCCTTGTTGCAGCCCGTGCCTTCCGCGAAGGTCTGGCTGCCCTTGAAAATAGGGAAATTGACACCTGATGTGCAAAGCACATCAAAATGATGTTTGCCTTTGGCAAATGATGTAGGTTTTGCCAATGATGGCGGCTTCGCCTTATGATGTATGGTTTCGCCACATTTTTAGCAAATACTTCATTTTTTAACTAAAAAGGCATAAGATGAAGAGAGAATAAGCTTGTTGATTTATCGTTAGATTTTTCTGTTGAAATAATTAATCTTGTTAAAGAATTAAAGTCAAAGCATGAAACAATAATTTCTAATCAAATAGGAAGAAGCGGTACTTCTTATCGGAGCTAATATTCACGAAGCACAGTACGCACAAGGAAAAAAAGATTTCGTCTCTAAGCTTGAAATTGCATTAAAGGAAGCAAACGAAACAGGATATTGGCTTGAATTAATATTTAGAACAGGATATATTGATGAGGAAAGGTTTAAGGCACTTTCACCTAAATGTACCGCACTGAGAGTTATGCTTATTTTTTCCTGCAAAACGATAAAGGAAAATATGTAATATAAAATTATAGCCACCCTTGGAAATTCCTCGGGTGGCCTTTTAAATCTATCTGTTGTTCTCGTTTTCATAAACGGATTTTTTTATTTTTGTCAACTCATATTCGGGATTGCGTAAAAGCACACCGTCTTTTGTTAAAACCACCTCGACTCTTTTTTCAAAAGACAGGCGATCTCGCATTTCCTTGGGTATTACAATTCTGCCAAGATTGTCTATTTCCTTAATTACTCCAACGGTTTCTTTCATTATTATTCCACCTCCAGTATACACATTTTAACACACCTTTTATATGTTGTTAAGTGTAAAATGCACTTATAAATAACAGTGCAAAAATAAGGTATACAAATATTGCTATTTGTATTGTAAAATATAAGTGTAAGGGGTGATGATTATGTTTAAAATAAAGAAAACCGAGCATATAAATAAAACCTTCAGATTACCGGTTGAGCTCGTTGAGAAAATGGAGATACTCGCACAGAACAGGGGAATATCGCTTAATAATCTTGTTGTTCAATGCTGCGAGTATGCACTTGAAAATATTGAGCATTCGGATGATGAAGATAAAAAATGAACGAACACGGCAAAATTGTAATTAAACTTGATGATGTGCTTAAGAAAGCCGGTATAGTAAGAATAAAAAATCAGCGATTTAATATGACGTTTAACTATTAAAGAAAAATAAAAACCGACAGATTTTGCACTCTCTGTCGGCTATTTTCTTTTTTAAAACAAAAAATGACAACCTTTTCGGTTGCCACCAAATGTTATTTTATCATAATTTTCACCTTCTGTCAATAGAATTTTTTAAAATAGTTCAAGTTTTACAGTTTGTACACAACTGTCAAAAAATTTTTCAGAAATTTTGAAAAAACTGTTTATTTTTCACAAATTATATGCTATAATAAAGATGCGGAGGGGAAATACTCCGCTCCGCAAGAACTCAGGAAAGGATGCCCCGCGTGGGGTGCTCTCGAAAGAGAGTGGTAACAGTATGAAGATTACGATTTACGGCAAGCAGATGAGTGTACGCGACAGTTTGAAGGAAGCGGTTGAAAAGAAGCTTTCTAAGTTCGACAAGTTCTTTGGCGAAAATACTGAGGCGTTTGTCACCTGTAAGGTTCGCAAAGGAGTAAAAATCATCGAAATCACCGTAAACTACGGCGGTACCACCTTCCGCTGCGAAGAGGAGAACGAAACCTTTATTACCGCACTTGACAGAGCTTGTGAGGGACTTGAAAGACAGATCAGAAAGAACAAGACCCGCGTTGAAAAAATGGTTAAGCAGTCGGCGGCATTTATTGGTGACTATGACGACGACGAGTATGTTGAAGAGGACGACTTTGAGATAAGAGTAAAGACCTTCCCCTTCAAGCCCATGACTCCCGAAGAGGCAATTTTGCAGATGAACCTTATCGGTCACTCATTCTATGCCTTCACCGACTCCGAAAGCGGAGAAACCTGTGTAGTTTACAAGAGAAAAGCAGGAAGTTATGGCCTTATCGTGCCTGAACGTTAAGACACTAAATTTGGCACAAGCTGCCGTTTGTCACCGCTCGACGTAATTAACTACGCCCTCGGGATTCCAAACGACGAGTATCATCCAAATTTATCGGTCTTAAATCATCAGATCACGAATTATTGATAAAACGAAATGAAGGGCGGCTTGGGCCGCCCTTTGCTGTAATAAAACTTTTTTTGAAAAATCTGTAACCTTTTAGTAATTTTTCGTGTCATATAGGGTGAAAGCTGTCAGCTGACAACACCCGACAACACGAAGCTTTTTAATTTTGAATGGTATGCAATAAGAGGTAATGCCTATGGACGACAAGAAAATAATAGAGCTATACTTCGCCAGAGATGAGCGAGCCATAGAAGAAACTAAGGCGAGCTACGGCCGTTTGCTTATTTCTGTCGCTATGAGCATACTTGGCAGTAAACCCGACTCAGAGGAGTGCGAAAATGACACATACCTTCGTGCCTGGGAGTCCATTCCGCCGACAAAACCCAACTTTTTCTCGGCATATCTTTCAAAAATTACCCGAAATCTTGCGATAAATCGTCTGCGTGACAACCGCTTTAAAACCACACTGGGCACAGAGCTGATTTTCGAGGAAATGGCAGAGGTTATCCCTGATACAGAAGGCGATCCGGCAGAAGATATCGAACTGCGTGATTCGCTGAATGAATTTCTCGCCTCGCTTGGAAAGACAAAACGGCAGATATTTGTGAAACGGTATTTTTATATGAAGGATATAAAGCAAATAGCAAGAGAGCTGTTTGTAACCGAGTCGAGTGTAAAGGTGACACTTTGCAGAACAAGAAAAGAGCTTCGTGACTATTTGGAAAACAGAGGAATTGTTATATGAACGGTAAGAAAGAAAAACTTATTCTTGCCTTTGGCGAGATAGATGAAAAATACATAAAGGAGGCAGATACAAAAATGAGATCAAGTTCGGTAATTAAAATAGCGGTGGTTGCGGTATTGATAACTGCAATTTCGCTGTTCCTGTTTGTTCCTTACGGAAAGGAAAAATCCAAAGCTCCGTCATACAGTGATTCGGAGTATTATCCCTTGATACAGGGGCTTGAGGATTACAGACTCAGCTTGAGAACAAATGGCTATAAGAACAACTTTGAGGCCTTGATGGGCACTATTGTTAACCTCTTTGGCGGTGTTAAAAATGATGCGGATATGGCTCCCGGAAATATGAACGGAAGTGCGATGGAAAACGGCGGTTTTGGCAACGGCTCTTATGTTGAAAGCACCGATAACCAGGTTGAAGGTGTAATCGAAAGCGACCTTTTCAAAATGACCGACAAGTATATCTTCCGTATGGGATACAGAAGCGTAGAGGGAAATGCAAATTATACTTCGGTTCTTCGCGTTTACTCTATTGAAAAGGAAAACTCGGCTGTGATTGCAGAGTTTGACATTCCTTCCTTTGACGGTGAAATATACAGAGGATATGACTTCCAGCAGCTTGAAATGTTTCTTTCCAAGGACTGTAACACAGTTACGATTTTAAAGAATTTCAATGACTCTAACGGAAGCGGAAATATCGGTGTTGTTTCGCTTGACGTAAGCAATGTAGAAAAAATCTCCGTAAAGAACAGGGTTTCCATTCAGGGAAGTCTGAACACCAGCCGTATGGTTGACGGAAAGCTTATTCTTGTTACAGATTATTATTTCAACCGTTCGAAAATTGATTATGACGATCCTTCCACCTTTGTTCCCACCATTGACAGAGGAAACGGCCCCGAGTGCATAAAGTTTGAGGACATTATTTATCCCGACAAAATTGACAGCACAAGATACAGTGTTGTAGCACTTCTTGATGAAGAAAATCTTGAGCTTCTTGGTGCAAATGCCCTACTTAACTTTACATCTCAGGTGTATATTTCGGAAAATAACCTATTTTTGTCCAGACAGTTCACCGAAAAAGTTGAAAAGGAAAACGTAGAAATAACAAGTGTTAAATCCGATATAGCGGTTATTAATTACTCGGGCGGACAGCTTGAAAAGCGGGGTGTTATTACCGTTCGCGGTTCGCTGAAAGACCAGTACAGCTTTGACGAATATCAGGGTTATCTCAGGGTGGTTACCTCTACAATCGAGAGCGAAACCACCGATCACGGCGAGACATCAAGCTTCTCGCAGAAGCGAAATGCATCACTTTATATCTATAATCTTGCCGACAACCGCCTTGCATACAAGGTAGAGGACTTTGCTATCGAGGGCGAGGAGGCATCTGCGGTAAGATTCAGAGGCGATAAGCTTTATGTTTGCACCGCCGTTATTGTAAACTTCAGCGATCCCGTTTACTTCTTCGACCTTTCGGATTATGAGAATATCACCTACACAGACACAGGCATTATCGAGGGCTATTCCACTTCGCTTATTGATTTTGGCGAGGGCTTCCTGCTTGGCATTGGCGAGGAGAATTGGGAATATTCCAAGGTTGAGGTTTATGAGGAGCAGGGCGGTGAGGTTGTTTCGGTTGACGAGTTTAAGTTCTCCGGCAACTATTCCACCGATTATAAGGCATATCTTGTAAACCGCGAGGAAAATATCTTTGGCTTCGCAGTTGACAATTACTACGAGATTTACGGTAACGGTTATTACAGCGATTCTACGCAGAGATATATTCTTCTTCAGTTTAACGGCTATGAGCTTAGTGTTGTTGCATCCATTGACATTCCTTCAATGTATGCCCACTCTGCAAGAGCAGCATTTATTGACGGTTATCTTTATATCACAACCGATACAGAGCTTGTGGTTGAAAGGATTTATCAGTAAAACTAAATTTAAAGCCGCCCGTAAATTCGGGCGGCTTTTTTCAAAAGAACGCAATACTTGACTTGCATTTGAAAATATGTTATAATTTTTTCATCAAAATTAACGAAAGGAGCATTGTTTATATATGGGACCCGGAACAGCTGCAGTGGGATCAGCATTTATATCTTCGATTTTTAGCGGAGCTCTTTTTATAGGATTTGGCAAGAAAGGCATTTCGCTGATTTCTCTACTTCCTACTATAATTATTGCAGTTCTTATTATTGTCGGCTTGGTCTGCATTGCTATACTTGTAAAGGAATTTATAAGTGCAAAAAAGAAGCTCGATGCAGAAAAGCTTAATGCAGAGAACACAAACATTAATTATTTTGAGGAAAACAAGTTTTAAAATATGATAACAGCCGTCTTACTTTGTTATGCCGGCTGTTTTATTTTTTTCTTTCTTTTTTATAGAAACTATGATATAATAAAGTAAAATTTCTTTTTTCTGCAACCAAAGGGTATTTTTCGGTGTCTTATTATGATGAAAGCCGACAATCATTTTTTATTCTAAGCGAGGTGACTCCTATGGATGACAACAGAATAATAGAGTTGTATTTCGCACGTGACGAGCGAGCGATAGAAGAAACAAGGGCGAGCTATGGCCGCCTGATACTCTCTATTGCAAGAAACATCCTTGGCAGTCAGGGCGAAAGCGAGGAGTGCGAAAACGATACATATCTTCGCACCTGGAATTCAATTCCGCCCACAAGACCTAACTCTCTGCTTGCATATCTGTCAAAAATTGCACGTAACCTTGCATTGAATCGTCTGCGAAACAACAAGCGTCGGGTAAATGTTCGAATGAACCTGATACTTGAGGAGCTTTCGGAGGTGATTCCCGACAAAAAAGAGGATATTGCCGACGAAATTGATCTTCGCGAGGCAATGAGGGATTTTGTTACCAAGCTTGACACAGCCAGGCGGAACGTATTCTTGAAGCGATATTTCTATATGCTCTCGGTAAACGAGATTTCCGCGGATATGGGAATCAGCATCGGAACTGTGAAGTCAATGCTTTTCAGAACGAGAAAGGCACTTCGCGACTATCTTACAGAAAGAGAAATTGATATATGAAAAATATGAATGAAAAGGATATACTTCTTGCTTTGAACGAGGTAGATGAAAAATATCTTGAAACAGCAAGACCGAAAAGAAAAAAGAAAATTCCCCTTGGCAGAATTGCCTTGGCGGCAAGTCTTGTAATTGTGATCGGTGCGGCTATTGCACTTGGAATGTCGGGTATGCTTTCGGGCGGTGGAAACATTGCCGAAATACCAAACAACAACTCGGCACAGCCGCCGAATAACAACAATTCTGCTCTTCCCGATGAGGACGGCGGCGAAGGATTTCCCACTCTTCCGGACAGGGACGACAAAGCAGAATCTCCAGGTCTTCCCGGTGATGAAGAAATAGATGATCGCCCTGATTCTGCAGAACCGCCTGAGCTAAACGAAGAGATAATTATCGAAAATTATCTTGCAGGCGAAAATTATTCTAGACTGTTTGCTATTATAAACGGTTACAGCTCTGACACAAGAAAAAGTCGGGATGATTTGATGATGGATTTCGACCTTCCCGGAGAAAGCCTCGATCAAGGTGCCGACGGTGATGATGCAGAAACTAACGGCACTTCTATTGACATTACAGAGAATCAGGTTTCGGGTGTTGAAGAGCCGGACATCGTTAAAATGACGGATAAATACATTTTCCATATAGGAAATGCCGGTGACGGCACCGGACAGTCGCTTCGTATTTATACTGTGGCGGGAGAACTGTCAGAGAAGGTTTGTGATTATGAACTTCCTCACTTTGACGGAAGCAAACACCTTGTTGGTGCAAAAATGTTTCTTTCAAAGGATTGCAAAAGCTTGATTATTTTAAGAAGTTACAGGGCAGAGCAGGACGAAAACGGTGCTTATAAAACCCTTCTTCTAAAGCTTGATATTTCCGACGTAACCGAGCCAAAGCAGGATAAGGCGATTTGGGTTGGCGGAACTTGTGATTTTGCAAGAATATCGGGTGACAACATTATTCTCGGCACAAGCTTTTTAGCCACCAAACACAAGTTTGAGTGGACCGATCCCGACGTATATCTTCCATATTACGAGATTGACGGCGAAAAGTCATATCTCAGCCCGGATCAGATAATCTGTCCCGATGAAATAACAAAAAAATGCTATTCTTCGCTGTTTATTCTTGACGGCGAGCTTAACATCCTTTCTTCACAGGCAATATTCGGTGTGTCGGGTGTTTACGGCACAAGCTTTGTTTCTGATGACAAGGTTATTTATGCTATGGGCTACGGAGATGATTTTGATAGCTCGACAGATCGTTCTGTTGGATGTAAAAGCGATGTTGTAGTTTTGGATTATTCATCAGGAAACATTAAGGTTGAGTCGCTTTTCACCGTCGATGGTTGGATTGAGGACAGATACTTTGTTGATGAAAGCGACGGATATCTCAGAATAGTTACAAATGGCTATAACTATTTGAACGGATATGAGCTTTCGCCAAGCGAATCGTCGCTTGCTGTTTACGATATTTCCACAGGTACTAAAATAGCTTCGGTTAATGATTTTGCACCCGAGGGAGAGAAGGTAACTGCGGTAAGGTTTGAGGGTGACAAATGCTTTGTTTGCACTGCGGAAATAAAAAGCTATGTCGATCCTGTATTCTATTTTGATCTTTCGGATTATTCTAATATCACTGAGGTTAACACCGGCTTTATCGACGGCTTCTCCACAAATCTTATCACGTTTGGTGACGGATATCTGTTGGGCATCGGTGAATTGAACAGCGGAACGGGAAAGGTGTCAATATACAAACGAGAGGAAGATGCGGTTATCACTCTTTCTGAATTCACCTTCAAAGGCAGATATGCAGGCGATCGCAAGGCATATCTTATCGACCGCGAAAACCGGCTTTTCGGCTTTGTAAGCGGCGGCAATTCTGGAGTGTATCATCTTCTGCATTTTGACGGTGAAAATCTTACCGAAATATATTCCCATGAAATTTCATATGAATGTCTTAAAGCAAGGTCGGTTTACTACGGTGGATATCTTTATATTCTGAGGGTATTAGACTTTGACTTTGAGAAGATTAATTAACTGTTATAGAAAATTTCATAAGATGTTTTGATTTTAATAAAAAAGGACGGGATTTCCCGTCCTTTTTTACTGCCCTTTAGTAAGGTTTATTTAATTTCCTTAATTTTCATAATATCATAAGGTGTGGTCTGATATACGAAATAATTCAGCCAGTTGGTAAAGAGCAATGTTGCGTGGCCTCGCCAGGTGATCATAGGCGGCTTTGTGTCGTCGTCGCCGGGGAAGTAATTTTCGGGAATACGGGGGTTAAGTCCTGCCGCCTTGTCGCGTGTGTATTCCTTGTTCAGTGTGTCGGCATCATACTCCGAGTGGCCTGTTACGAAAATCTGTCTGCCTTTTTTGGTAGAGACGGTGTAAACACCTGCCCTTTCGGATGAAGCCAGTATTCTGAGCCCTTTTACAGCTTCGATTTCCTCTCTTTTTACCGTTGTGTATCGAGAGTGGGGAACGAAGAATACGTCGTCAAATCCGCGGAAAAGAATAGACTTTTTATAATCTACACTGTGAGCATAAACACCCGACAGCTTTTCGTCCATCATATATTTTTTGATGCCAAAGTGATAGTAAAGCCCTGCCTGAGCACCCCAGCAAATGTGAAGGGTAGAGTGAACGTGAGACTTGGACCACTCCATAATCTCGCAAAGCTCTTCCCAGTAGTCAACATCCTCAAACGCCATTTTTTCAACAGGAGCACCTGTGATGATCATACCGTCATAATAGTTGTCCGAAACGTCCTCAAAATCCTTGTAGAAGGCAAGCATATGCTCCTCTGCGGTGTTCTTGGAACGGTGGGTTTTTGTGCGTATAAGTTCAATTTCAACCTGCAGCGGTGTATTGCCAAGAAGACGTGATAACTGGGTCTCTGTGTCAACTTTAGTTGGCATTAAGTTCAAAATCAGTATTTTTAGCGGTCGAATATCCTGCTTTATCGCTCTCTTTTCTGTCATAACGAATATGTTTTCGTTCTCCAGAGTTTTGACCGCAGGAAGCTCGTTTGGTATTTTGATCGGCATTATGTCGATTCCTCTTTTCTATTTGTTTTATCAGTCAATAGAAGCAAGTGCTGCCGCAAGATCCTCAATAAGATCGTCGGCATTTTCAATTCCGCAGGAATAGCGGATAAGGTCGGGGGAAACACCTGCCGCAGAAAGCTCCTCATCGTTCATCTGGCGGTGGGTTGCACTTGCAGGGTGCAGACAACAGGTTCGTGCGTCTGCAACGTGGGTTTCAATAGCACCGAGAGTCATATTTTTCATAAATTTTTCGGCTGCTCCTCTTCCGCCGCGAACACCAAAGCTTACTACACCGCAGGAGCCATTCGGCAGATATTTTTTTGCAAGCTCGTGGAACTCGTCGCCCTCAAGGTCGGGATATTTTACCCAGGTAACATTTGGGTGATTTTTAAGGAAGGTTGCCACTTTAAGTGCGTTTTCGCAGTGACGCTGCATTCTGACGTGCAAGCTTTCAAGTCCAAGACCGAGAAGAAATGCAGACTGAGGCGACTGTGTGCAACCGAAGTCACGCATAAGCTGGGCTGTTGCCTTGGTAATAAACGCACCTTCAAGTCCAAACTTTTCAACATAGGTTACACCGTGATAGCTGTCGTCGGGAGTGCAAAGGCCGGGGAACTTGCCCGATGCCTTCCAGTCGAATCTGCCCGAGTCAACGATGCATCCGCCAACCGCAGAGCCGTGACCGTCCATATATTTTGTGGTGGAATGTGTTACTATATCAGCACCCCACTCGAAGGGACGGCAGTTGATAGGTGTAGCAAAGGTGTTGTCAATGATAAGCGGAACACCGTGACGGTGTGCAACCCTTGCATAAAGCTCAATGTCAAGCACGCAGAGAGCAGGATTTGCAATTGTTTCACCGAAAACCGCCTTTGTGTTGGGACGGATAGCCGCCTCAAGCTCCTCTTCTGTGCAGTTGGGAGCAACAAAGGTAAAATCTATTCCCATTCGCTTCATAGTAACGGCAAAAAGGTTGTATGAACCGCCGTAAATTGCCGAGGAAGAAACAACGTGGTCGCCGTTTGATGCGATATTAAAGATTGCAAAGAAGTTTGCCGCCTGACCAGAGGAGGTCAGCATTGCCGCACTTCCGCCTTCAAGAGCACAGATTCTCGCTGCAACGGTGTCGCAGGTGGGGTTTTGCAGACGGGAGTAGAAATATCCCGATGCTTCAAGGTCAAAGAGCTTTCCCATATCCTCGCTGGTTGCATATTTGAAGGTTGTGCTTTGTACAATGGGAATCTGTCTCGGTTCTCCGCTTTGGGGATTGTATCCGCCCTGTACGCACTTTGTTTCAATTCTTAAATTTTTCTTATTCATTGTATTTTCTTCCTCTCGGATAAATTTACTTTTGCCCTGGTAGCAATAAAAAAAGCCGCCGCCTCAAAGAAAAAATGAGACGAACAGCTGCGTGTCCGCGGTACCACTCAAATTGCACAAAAGTGCCGCTTATGGCTCAAAAAAGCCCCACGCCTCTAACGCTGCGTCTGCGTGCATAGCTAAACACCCTTGGTGGATCACCCTGCCGACTCGGGAGCCATAGAAATCCGATCTTCCATTACCGCCTCACACCAACCGCGGCTCTCTGTGAATATCCCTTCGGTTTCCTCTCCGTCATTGCCTTTTGTTTGATTTTAGCACAAGAAAAGTGATTTGTCAATATATATTTTGTTAATTTAAAAAGCATATATACCTTTTGATAAAAAACTTCCGCTTGGTGTTTCTGCGGTGGTGTATGCGTAAGCTTTTACATTGGTTATATTTCCAATATTATTATAACTGTAAATGAAAGTCTTGTCAAGTGCTTGGTTGTTTCAACGATGGTTTCAGGGGTTATACAAAAGGGGTGTCGCCGAAGCGACACCCCAAGAGATGCTATTAATTTTGAACAAAGAATATTTTAATTTCGGCATAATGAAGTTATCAATTTGCTTAATACTTCTTCATTGGCATTAATTTGAATTTCATCTAATCCATCAGGACATATCAATATAGTGGCTACGTGATCTAAATCGATATTGCCTATCTGAATTTGATTTATTTGACATTTGGGGATGAGTTCAATTCTTTCTAGCTCAAAAAGCAAACACATATCAATATATTCTTTTAGTGTAATTCCGGTTTCTTTTAAATTGTCTTTCTCATACGAATTAATATAATTATGTTGGTTAAATTGGCATCTTTCATTAGTTCTAAGTTCCCTATAATAAATGCCACCATTTTCTAAATATTCAAATTCATCAATGGGAGACTCAGTACAATTTATAAAAGTATATTCAACAAATATGTCATTCAACAAATTCAATATGTTCAGTACATAATCATATTTGTTTGAATTGCCAGGAATACTAATTATATGCATATGCATTAAAACCATCCTTTCCAAAATTTAAAAATCTCTAAATGCTTTGAAAAAGCTCTATAGTATTGGCCTACAAATCCTTGCTTATTTAACCACCAATTATTTAATTGCAAATGTACACCATGACCATGATGAGCAGACTGAAGTTCTAAGGAACGAATAGCACCTGATTTGTCGGTAAATCTTATGCCAGGATAACCTTCTTTAGCACGAACACCCTTAATTCTTCCTATCTCAGTTAGAGTATTCATATTAAGTGAATATGCTACACTTGAAGCCATTGTACCTAGAGTGGCAATGGTAGCAGTAGTTAACATCAATCCATTATACCATCCTTCGCTCATACCTGCATCAAGCATCCAGTTATTATACGTAAACGCTTCTTGATACTCGGCAGAAGCAAACAATGCGGTTCCAGCTCCAGCAACCGTCGTTGTTATACCTACGCCTAAACCTACTGGAGTTAGAAGGGAAATAGCCATTCCACCAGATATTAATGCTGGAACTGCCACAGCCGTTAAGCCAATAGCGGTTACGAGATTGTTATCTGTTGCTAGTCCGATTCCGGTTGTAATCAATCCAGCAACAGCCAAAATAGAAATTGCTACCAAAAAAGCTGAATGCCCACTCGGATCAGCATAATTCACAGGGTCATTATAGCAGTACGCGTAAAGGTTAAGTCCGTTTGGATTTTCGGGATCAAGATAAGCCGTATCGTCAGGCGAGATGAATCTACACCATTCGGGGCTGTAGTAACGCGAGTTAAGGTAATAGAGATTTGTTTGCTTGTCGTAATAATAACCGCGGTATCTAATCGGGTTGTTATGTGCTAAATCGTACAGCGAGCTATTAATTATCGTACAATTACCAAACGCATCATAAGCATACTCGGCTTTTCTTGAACCGTACTTGTCGTAAATAGCAATAACGTCGCCCTGTGCATTTCTACGGTA
>JAZSRX010000073.1:0-2417 GCA_045538685.1 Eubacteriales bacterium
ATTCATAGCACTGATATCATCGAAGCGGAACTCGCGAAGAACCTTCTTCGGAGCAACATCGCCTTTTGCGAAGTGACCCTTCATAGGGCCGTTTACCTTAGAAGCCTTAAGATCGCCGTAGCCAATCTGTACTGCTTCATAGCCGTCATTTTCAACTGTCTTCTTCTGAGCAATGACACAGGGGCCTGCTTCGATAACAGTTACCGGAATGACGTTTCCGTTTGCATCAAAAAGCTGAGTCATGCCAAGCTTCTTGCCTACAATACCTTTTTGCATTTTATTTTCCTCCTTGTAGTTATTGGTTGGGGTTTACCCAACATGACCACTGACGGCAAAGATTAAAGTTTAATTTCAATCTCAACGCCGGCGGGAAGCTCAAGACCGGTCAGAGCTTCAACGGTTTTGTTGGAAGGTCTGATTACGTCAATGAGTCTCTTGTGAGTTCTGGTTTCGAACTGTTCACGGGAATCCTTATACTTGTGAACTGCACGAAGGATGGTTACAACTTCCTTTTCAGTAGGTAGCGGGACAGGACCCGATACTCTTGCACCTGTACGTTTAGCGGTTTCCACAATTTTCTCTGCGGACTGGTCTACAAGCGCGTGGTCGTAACCTTTGATTCTGATACGAATCTTTTCTTTTACTGCCATTTTGTTCGCCTCCTTGTTAGTTTGGCGGGCTACCTCACACTGTGCCGTGTGTTTCATCACGGTCCATTATAAAACCGGATCACTGGGGTTTAGGTGAATCCGGATACACAGCAGGTTCGCAAGTTATCCTGCTATGCTTCATAGTCTGAGGTTATTGGTTCGCCCGGTTTCAAATCGGACATACTCCGTGGAAATTTCCTGACTCTATCGTCAGCCACCTCCCACATCATCGCATGACAGTACGCCACTCGCGTACCTTGATATAATAACACAGGCTCTTGTCTATTTCAAGTATTTTTTGATTTTTAGTCAAAAAATTATATAACGAAGTTTGTAGAAATTTCGGTTAGTTTTTTGTACATTTTGACGAACCACAAAAATTGCGGTTCTTATACGCACGCGTATATATAATGTAAGGAAATCCCCACTATTCCCTATTCCCTATTCCCTATTCCCTAAAAAAACCGCTATCTCCCGATAGCGGTTTTTTGTTAATACGCTTTACCCCAGAACACCATCTGCTTTGCGGGTTTTCCGCAGCACACACAGGTGTCGCTAAGTTTTTCTTGTTCAAAGGGCATACATCTTGAGGAAACACCTGCTTTTTCTTTAAGTGCTTCTTCACAAGCTCTGTCCTCACACCACATAGCCTTAATAAAGCCGGGTTTGTTATTGGCTATCTCAATCATTTCATCAAGATTTTTAGCCACATATGTCTTTTCGGTTCTGTTTGCAAGAGCCTTATTATAAAGTCCGTCACGCACAGCCTCTAAAAGCTCGGGCACCTTAGTTTCAAGCTCATCAAGACTTACTATAGTCTTTTCGCCGTTATCTCTGCGAACAAGAACACATTGGTTGTTTTTAATATCACGGGGACCCAGCTCAAGACGAAGCGGAACACCCTTCATTTCATATTCTGCAAATTTCCAGCCGGGAGAATTATCGGTGTTGTCTATTTTTGCACGGCAAACCTTTTTCATTCTCTCATAAACTTCATTTGCCTTTTCGGTTACACCCTCTTTATGAGAAGCGATAGGAACAATAACAAGCTGAATGGGAGCAACTGCAGGAGGCAGCACCAAGCCGTTATCATCACCGTGAGTCATAATAATAGCACCTATAAGACGGGTAGAAACACCCCAAGAGGTCTGGAAAGGAGTAGCCAGCTTATTATCCTTATCAGTAAACTGAATACCGAAAGCCTTAGCAAAACCGTCTCCGAAGAAATGAGAGGTGCCACTCTGAAGAGCCTTACCGTCATGCATCATAGCTTCAATTGTATATGTATTTACAGCACCTGCAAAACGCTCTTTCTCGGTTTTAACACCCTTGATTACAGGAATAGCCAGATACTTCTCGGCAAACTCGGCATAAACTCCCAGCATCTGAATAGTTTCAGCCTGTGCCTCCTCGGCAGTAGCGTGGATAGTATGTCCCTCCTGCCAATGGAATTCTCTGGAGCGAAGGAAAGGACGGGTGGTCTTTTCCCATCTTACAACGCTGCACCATTGATTGTAGAGCTTTGGCAAATCACGCCAGGAATGGATAATGTTTTTATAGTGGTCACAGAAAAGGGTTTCGGAGGTAGGGCGTACACACAGCTTTTCCTCAAGCTTATCAACGCCTCCGTGTGTAATCCAAGCAACCTCGGGAGCAAATCCCTCAACATGGTCTTTTTCTTTCTGCAAAAGGCTCTCAGGGATGAACATAGGCATCGATACATTCTCATGTCCGGTCTCTTTAAACATACCGTCCATAATTTTCTGA
>JAZSRX010000051.1:0-52197 GCA_045538685.1 Eubacteriales bacterium
TATGTTTGGTCCGAAACCGACAAGAAGATCTATCTTGTTAAGACTGACGAAATCACCGCTGATCAGGTAAACCTTGCAGACGGCGTTCAGTACATAGACATTTCCGCAGGCACAGCAGGCGACGTTGTTTCTGCTATTAACAACGGTTCTAAGGACATCAAGCTTACCGCGAACCTTTCCGGTACAGATGCTATCGTTGTTACTGCAGGTCAGGAAGTTGTTCTCGACCTCGGTGGACATACCATTACTACCGGCACAAGAAACCCTGACGACCATCAGTATGCTCTTAACATCTACGGTACTGTAACTCTTACCAACGGTAAGATTGACGCTCGTGGTGTTGAAGTTAGAGGCGGTGGTAAGCTCATCATCGGTGAGGGTGTTGAGATCAACGCAGTTGACGACAACGGTGGCGCAGCAGTTTATCTCTATGCAGGTGCAGAAGTTGAGATCAACGGTGGTACATTCAAGTCTCTTGCTGCAAAGAGCGAACTTAACGGTGGTTCTGTAGTGCTTAACAATGGCGGTAAGCTTACCATCAACGGCGGTACATTTATTTCCGAGGTTAACGGTCCTTATGTTATCAACCACCAGGGTGGTGAGACCATCATCAATGGCGGCACCTTCAAGGCTGTAAGAGGTGTTGTTGGTGTTCAGACTTCCGGTACTGTTACCATCAACGGCGGTACATTCACCAAGACCGACCTCAGTAACAACGCAGGCTATGAAGCATACTGCGATGGCAATGCTGCTTTGGTAATCAACGGTGGTACTTTCACTAATGACATCTATTACGGTCCTAAAACCGACAATAGATAATTCATATTGAAATAATACCTTCTAATACATACCCCGAGGCATTTTGTCTCGGGGTTTTCTTTTTCTACAGATACATTTAGCATTCCCCGATGGGATGACATTCTCGGGCAGCTTCGCTACCAAAAGGCGAAGCAAAAAAAACAAGCCTCTCGGTGAAAAGAGACTTGTTTTTATCGTTAATATTAAATTGTTATACTGCTTTTAATTTGACAGAATATTTTATATTATTTATTTGAAGATTTTGCTTTAAATCAAGCGAAATATCCTTCTCTGTAAAGAAGTTCAGCAATAAGCACTGCACCGCCTGCTGCACCGCGAAGAGTGTTATGAGACAGACCTACAAACTTATAATCATAAAGGGTATCCTCACGAAGTCTGCCTGCTGTAATGCCCATACCGCCGTAAATATCGCGGTCAAGCTTTGCCTGGGGGCGATTGTCCTCCTCAAAATAGGTTATAAACTGCTCGGGAGCAGAGGGGAGACCAAGTTCCTGGGGCTTGCCCTGATAATTCTTCCAGGCGTCAAGAATCTCTTCCTTGGTGGGCTTGTTTTCAAACTTAACGAAAACAGCAGCTGTATGACCGTCGGTTACGGGAACACGAAGACACTGAGTTGTAATGATGGGAGAGGTGGCAGGAACAATCTGTCCGTTCTCTACACTGCCCCAAACACGAAGGGGCTCTTTCTCGCTCTTTTCTTCCTCACCGCCGATAAAAGGAATAAGATTATCAACCATTTCAGGCCACTCGTTAAAGGTTTTGCCTGCACCGCTTATCGCCTGGTAGGTGGTTGCAACAACCTCCTTGATACCAAACTTCATAAGTGGAGTGAGAAGAGGAACGTAGGACTGAATAGAGCAGTTTGGCTTAACTGCGATAAATCCGCGTTTTGTGCCAAGACGCTTTCTCTGTGCCTCAATAACCTGAAGATGAGAATCATTAATCTCGGGAATAACCATAGGCACGTCAGGAGTCCATCTGTTTGCCGAGTTGTTGGAAACAACAGGAATCTCTGCCTTTGCATATCTTTCTTCAAGTGCCTTTGTCTCGTCCTTTGACATAGAAACAGCACAGAACACGAAATCAACAAGCTCCCCAACCTTTTCAACCTCTTCGGAGGAGATAATCTGCATATTAAGAATTCTCTCGGGACAGGCCGCCTGCATCTTCCATCTACCAAGCACCGCCTTGCCGTATTTCTGGCCTGCGGAACGGGGACTTGCCACAAGGGCTGTTATCTCAAAATAAGGATGCTCATTAAGAAGCATTATAAATCTCTGGCCTACCATACCGGTAGCACCGATTATACCAACTCTTAACTTTTTCATTAATATAAACCTTGCCTTTTTAAAATTACTTATATATTTTAGCACACAGAAAAGCCCTAGTCAATGATTATTTTACTTTTTCTATAAAAAACACAGCTAAATTTCGTCAGATAGAGCAGATTTGAACATTTGTTTGTTCATTTTGAACAGATAAACGGCATATATTTTAGTATATTCGCTTAAAAAAATAAGGTTGAAAGGGCTTTTTCCTTGCTAAATATATTTTAAAAATAATGTGCAAATGTTCAAGATTGTCGACAGATATTGACAAAATATTAATAATATGTTAAAATACGACGTCTGAAAAATCGAACGGAGATTTAATATGAGAAAAAATATTAAAGAGAAAAAACAGAATACTTCAGAAAAAAGGACCGTTAAAAAAGAAGAAAAGACTGTTGATAAAGAAGAAAAAATAGTTAATAAAGTTGATAAAAACGAAAAGTACGAAGGCATTGTGGAATTTGACACTCCCGCCTATAAGCCACGCAAAAGACGTTATGGCGACAGATATGATGGCAGACGTCTGAGAACTCTTCCCCCGATGCACTACCTGGAGCCCTATCTTATGAAAGTAAGAGCAGACTCCCAGAATCAGTTTGAGGCAGAAATTGACATTCATAATGCCGAAATGTATCTTGCAACCAAGAAGAGAGAGGGCTACACCGATATGAGTCTTCTGCACGTTATTCTTGCCGCCTACGTAAGAGTTGTGTGCGAGCGTCCCGGTATTCACCGTTTTATCGCAGGACAGAAGATTTATTCAAGAAAAAAGCTTGAGTGTCTTATGACAATCAAGAAGGATATGTCTCTTGAGGCACCGGATACCTGTATAAAGGTTGAGTTTGACCCCAGAGATAATATTTATAATGTATATAAGAAGTTCCAGAAAACCGTAATTGAAGCAAAGAACGAGGACGGCGATTTTGAATCGGTTGTTGGTAAGCTTGTAAAGCTGCCCGGTCTGTTCCTTCGCTTTGCAATTTCATTTTTACGTTTTCTTGACTACTTTGGCAAAATGCCGAAAGCTCTGGCAAAAATCAGCCCCTTCCACGGCTCGATGATTATCACTTCTATGGGATCGCTCGGTATTCACGCAATTTACCACCACCTTTATGATTTCGGTCATCTGCCGCTCTTCCTTTCTTACGGAAGAATGTTCACAAAGGAGGTTACACTTCCCGACGGAACAAAGGAAAATCATCACTTTATAACCTTCAGAGTGGTTACAGATGAACGTATTTGCGACGGTTTCTATTACGCATCTGCATTCAAGCAGCTTATGCGTTACTTAAATCACCCCGAGGTGCTTGATAACTTTGCTACCGAGGTTGTAGAGGACGTTGATTAAAGGCATCAAATTAATGTTTTATCACAGAATTGTTGTATAATTTTTTGTTTTAATTATAAAAAATCGGCAGAAAAACTGCCGATTTTTTTATTATCCTTTATTGATAATACTTACGTTTTCAGGGTTAATTCCTGTTGTTTCGTAAACTATAGTTAGAATTTGTGCCGCTTCTGCCGCCTGAAGTGTCTCTGCAGAGACAATAACACTTACCGCATCTTCGCTGATAATTGCAACACAATCTTCAAAGCCCTTTGCCTTTACAAGAGTTTCGATATTTGCCTCGTTCTGAATATCAACGGCTATCTTAGATATCTTTTCCTGTGCGGCTGTCTTTGCCTCCTGGCTGGACTCTGTGCTTTCTGCAACCATCTTCAAAACGTCAAGTGCCTCGTCTCTGGCTTGCTGACGGTCAAGAGCGGTAGATGTGAAGTAATCCTGTTCTTCGGTAACGTCACCTGCGGCGGTGGAATTGTCTGAATTGGTATCTGCCATATTGTTGTCACCGTAACCCAGCGAGGATGTGGGATCGTAGAACCAGCGGTAATTAAGATATACCGCAAGGCCGATGAGTAACGCAGCAGATGCAACAATTATACTCTTTGCTGCACGAGTTTTAAAAAAGCTTTTGATTTTTTCGATTTTCATTGTATGTTTCTCCTTAAATTTTGTTACTTGATAAATCCTATGAGGCTTATTTCCAAAATATAACCAACTAATTCAGCTTTTGTATTTCTACTTTGTGAGAGCCAATGCCATAGAGCGAACAGAAGAGCGAGGTTATTCTTTCCCGAACCGACAGAGACTCTGCCCCCTCACACAGAACAAGCACTGCATATACGCGTTCTTCATCACTGTCGGGATAATATGTCATCATAACGCGACACTCTCCCACACCCTCCATAAGAGAACACATTTCTTCGGCTCGCTCTTCCCTTCCCTCTGCCTTTTTTTCGCCTGCATTTATTCCCGATCCCAAGAGAAGCAAAAGTAAGGCAAGAAGAATTATTCCGCCAAATTTAAAGCCCACACCTCCCGAGGACATAAAATCACGAAATCCCTTATCCGATTTCAATTTCTACATCACACTCCCCTAAATTTAGTCCGTCAATATAGCTGTCAACCGCCTTGTAATCCGAAAAGGCGGCTACTCCCGATAATGTAACTTTTATTTTTTCAGCCCGCATTGTCTCGGAGTCAAACCCGCTGAGCTTCACGCGTATATCTTCTGTATTAAGGTTGAATTTTTCTGCAATCGCCCTGGATATTCCCTCTGCAAATGCGTCTTCAATCACAGTGCTGTATTCGGACTCCACCTGTCCCGCGGAATCTTCTATGGACTGAAGATAATCTGTCAGATTAAAGCTTAATGCTTCTGCCGCAACAGGCGAAAGAATTACATACAAGCTGACTATTCCAACAACAATGATTTCTGCCTTTCCCGAGCCGTACGAGAGCATTGAAGCAACACCTCCGGCAAGACAAATGGCAAAAACACCTAAAACATATTCGCTCAAAGAAGTGCCACCCCCGTTCTTATTACAATTATTATTTCAAAAAGGTAAATAAGTGCCGACAGTGCATAGACGGTAATCATCATATCAAGAGCAAAACGGAACGAATTAAAAATTCGCGAGCCGGTATGGATACCCATAAAATCTGTCAGAATAATGCAGAGCGACAACCCAAGGCGGTACAGAAGCAAAAGAGCGAGAGGTGTTATTGACATATATAAAATTACCGCTATTGCACCGCCGCCAACAATTCCCTTTGCATAAGAAAGCCCAGATGCCAAGGTTGATATTGCACCCGAAACGGTTGAGCCGACTACAGGAATTAATCCAGATGCGGCATATTTTGCCGCTCTCATAGCAGCATTGTCTGCAGAAGAAGCAATAAGAGTCTGCAAGGAAAAAGCGGCGGTAAGCAGGGCGGTAAAAATGCCCGTAACCCAATTAAAAAGCCCTTTGAGCCCTTTGCAAACAGCTCCTATTCCTTCGTTATTAAAAGAAGAAAGCATCGCCATAGCAAGTCCGAATGCCGAAAGCGAGAGAAAAATTTTATCGGCAATTCCGCCAACCGCAGACAAGGCGGTGTACATTCCTACCGCCTGTACCGATGCGGTTGCAACTCCGCCTCCAAATGCAGTAATTCCGACGGTTATTGGAATAAGAGAGGCGAAAAAACCGCTTATTTTATCAATTTCAGAAGACACTGTATCTATAATAGGTGAAATTGCAGAAAATACGGTTACCGAACAAACAATTCCCGCACCGCACTCCACCGCCCCCGACATTTTTCCCGGACAAAGAGATGCCACCGCCAGAAGAGTCGCAGAACCGATTAAAAGAAAAAGGAACTTCAAAAAATCCGCTTTTCCCTCCGTAATGACCCCCTCAACAACCGACACAAGTGTTCCAAAATCAGCAGCATCGGTAAGCTTGTCCGTCTCGCCAAACTCTTTATATTCTTCGGGCAAAGCTTCTTTGAAATCGTTTACAAACTTGTCAATTCCATCATCCGCATAGCAATTCAGAGCAAAAAATGGCAATATGACAACTATACTTAACAAAAATATAACCTTTTTCATTCCAGCATTCCAACCCCAAGGTCAATTATCTTTTCAAAATACGGATATGCTACAAGAAAAATTTGTATTTTTCCTGCCGCCTGCACCGCCGATGCGATCGACTGCTCTCCCACCGATGAACAGATCTCCGAGGTGAAACCGAATACATATCCAAGTCCTATTGCACGAAGTATACAGGATGCGGCATCGTCGATTCCCGCCTTCTCGGCAACCGACAAAATGCCAAAAAAGCTATTGCCAAAAGACTCTGAAAGAGATATAAACATTATCAGAACGCAAAGCAGACCAAAAAGTCCTTTGGACTTAAAGCCAAACGAGTCCAGCAAGGCGGCGATAAGAGCACAAACTATGGCAAAAAGACAAATTTTGGGTATCATAAGCCAAAAACGGTTTTCAATGTATGTATTAAGTCGCCCACTCGCTCGGCAATCAGTAACAGAATGATTACCGTACCTGCAAGTGAAACCATTGTCGATTGCTCATCCTTGCCTGCCTTTGACATAATCTGGCATACTACGGTTACAATCATTGCTATTCCTGCAACTTTTAATATAAGATCAACATCCATATCTATAACCTTCCTTTCAGTTTTGCTTCAAATCGGTCGTTATTTTTTTGAATTAAGCTATTATTCCGTTAAGCTTAACATAAGCCATTTTTACATAATCATAATCGCCAGAGCCAATGCTCCGCCAAGCAAAAGTGCAGATACAACACTTTTATTCTTTTCTGCCTCCCGACTTTCAACACTCAGCATATCGCCAATTTCGGTTTTAAGCTCTTCAAGCTTTGATATCTCGCCGTCTTTATATCCCGAACCAAGCTTTTTAAAGTGATAGGAAAGCTTTTGCTTTGACTCCTTTGACAGTGCCATATTTTCTTTACACATATCAAATGCCTCAGACAAGCTTTTTCCCTCTCGGAGAGCAGATAACAGTCCGCATTTTTCAAGTTGTTCATCGGAATAATCCCGCCAAAGCTCCTTTCCGTAGGAAAGAAATTTTGAAATCATATCTTTCGCGTGTTCAACCAATGAAAAAAGACCGAGAAACTCCGAAAGCCGTCTGTCCAAATAATCCTTATATCCGCGGTTAATACAGAGGGCAGCTATCATCAGCAAAGCAATACCGCCCCAGCGAAAATAGATGCTCATAATCTGTCAACCTCTAAAATATATTTTCCTTTGTCATAATATATACCAACCGCTAAACTGAATACTTCAGCCAAAAAGAGACCGCGAAGCGACGGTTTTTTCAGAAGCTCGCCAATGCTACCTGCGTGGGCGGTTGCAATAAGCGGAATCCCGCATTTTACTACCGACATCAGAGAATCGGCATCATCAGCACCTATCTCATCTATCATTATCAGGTCGGGAGAAAGTGTTCGTGTGGCTATTTCAACTCCCTCTCGCCTTTTATACCCTTTCAGAATATCAACCTCGCACCCGAGATAATCCTCCGAACAAAATTCGCATCGCTCGTCCACAACGCACACCCGACTTGGTCTGCTTCCGCTTCCAATACTCTTGGCAAGAGAACGAAGGGCTGTGGTCTTTCCTCTTCCGGGGGGAGAATAAATAAGCATTCCCTGCCCGATTCCACAAAGAAAAATTTCGTAAAGCTCGTCTGCAAAATCACACCTGCCCGAAGGAATTCTGAAAAGCAAAGATCGCATATCGCTGATACCCACAAGCTTGTTTCCCTCATAGGCAGCACTGCCGCAAATTCCCACGCGAACACCGCCCTCAAGACTGACATATCCTGCGGCAATGCTGTCTCTGTGTGCATACAAAGCACCGCCTATTAATCTTGAAATAAGCTGCTCGGTTTCCTCTTCGTTCATACCTTTATAAAGACGGATATTTTCGTTTCCGATAAACAAACTGCACACACCTCCCCGACGTATGCGAACCTCGCGAATATCTTCTGTTCCGCCCCGTCTGCTTAATGCAATACGCAAAATTTCATCCGCCATAGCTCGCGGAAGCAGATTCAGAACTCTTGAAAGCTGACTTTTTTGTCTTACTTTAATCATCCTTATCTTTCCTTTCTAGTAAATGGTAAATTTTTCCGAAAACTCTTGACATCACATAACGGTTGTGGTAAAATCAAGTCGTAAATTGTAAAACAGGAGTGAAAAATGAAATCAACAGGAATTGTTAGAAATATTGATGAGCTTGGCCGTGTGGTTGTGCCCAAGGAGCTTCGTAAAAAGCTTGGAATTGCCAACACCGATCCTGTAGAGATATATGTAGAGGAGGACAAAATCATACTTAAAAAGTATATTCCCGTATGTCATTTCTGCGGCTCGACGGAAGCTCTTACAGAGTATCGCGAGAAAAATATCTGCTCATCCTGTATAAAGGAACTTAGCGAAAAATAATATTTTTTCATTTTGAGGAGGACTTTTTCTCCTCATTTTTTATTTTTTTACATACTAAAAGCTTATTTTTTATTTTTTTGTTGATTTTCTTTTGTCCTTGTGATACAATATATGCGTAGAAGAATGAAAAAATTAAAAAATCGAAAGGATTTTTGAAAATGAAAATTGTAACTTTTGGCGAGCTTATGCTCAGACTTCAGCCCTATAACTACGAGAGATTCGTACAGTGCGATCACGTTGAGTTCACCTTTGGCGGTGGCGAAGCTAACGTTGCTGTTTCTCTCGCAAACTATGGCATGGACGTAGCTTTTGTTACCAAGCTTCCCGCACACGCAATCGGTCAGGCAGCAATTAACAGTCTTCGCAGATATGGCGTTGACACCACTAAGATCGTTCGAGGCGGCGACAGAGTTGGTATCTACTTCAATGAGAAAGGTGCTTCTCAGCGTGGTTCTGTTTGTATCTATGACAGAGCAAACTCCGCTATTGCAAAGGCATCTACTTCCGACTTTGACTGGGACGCAATCTTTGAGGGCGTTAACTGGTTCCACTTCACAGGTATTACTCCCGCTCTCGGTGCAAATGTTGTTGAGATCTGCAAAGAGGCATGTAAGGCAGCAAAGGCACGCGGTGTAAAGATTTCCTGCGACCTTAACTACAGAGGTAAACTTTGGACAAGAGATCAGGCAAGAGAAGCTATGACCGAGCTTTGCCAGTATGTTGACGTTTGCATCTCCAACGAGGAGGATGCAAAGGACGTATTCGGTATTGAGGCAGAGGCAACCGACATTTACGGCGGTAAGCTTAACCACGAGGGTTATAAGTCTGTTGCAAAGCAGCTTGCTGACAAGTTTAACTTCGAGTACGTTGCTATCACTCTTCGTGAGAGCCATTCTGCATTTGACAACGGTTGGTCTGCTATGCTCTACAACGTAGCAAAGGATGAATACTGCTTCTCCAAGAAGTACAACCTTCACATTATAGACCGTGTTGGTGGAGGTGACTCCTTCGGCGGCGGCCTTATCTACTCCCTTCTTTCCGGCAAGGATACTCAGGGTGCGGTAGAGTTTGCAGTTGCAGCATCTGCTCTCAAGCACTCTATCGAGGGTGACTACAATATGGTTACTCTTGCTGAGGTTGAAAAGCTTGCAGGCGGCGACGGAAGCGGCAGAATTCAGAGATAATTTGAAAACATTCAAAGTGGAGCGAGTTTGTCGCTCCACTTTTTCTTTAGGTTTTATTGACAGTAGATATTTATTGTGATATAATTTGTATATCAAAAGGAAAGGAATTTTAAAAATGAGAGCACTTTTCACTTTAATTTTAGTACTTATACTCATCCCTATTATCCTTATCGGCGGCTTGGCTGCATTGCTTTATTTCACATATTTTGATGTGCAGCCCGCACAGTATCCCTTCTTGCACGATGTAAGTCAGGTTCAGTCTATTGAATATGCAAGATTTGTCTTCAGTGACGATGGACTTACTCCTGAAAAGGTTGGTATTGTTCTTGATACAGAAGGATTTATGCAGGATCTTAAAGCCACAGATTGCCATACCGGAATTGAAGTTAACGAATTTATGGACCTTATCAACGGTCAACCGATTGACGGTGTAGTTATTAACTATACTGACGGAAGCTTTGATTTTATTACTCCCTATCTTTGCATCAACTCTAAATACAACCCCAAGGGTGTTGTTGATCTTCTGAATACAAAGGTTTACGGATATGATGATGTCAAATTTGCCGCTCTTATTGACAAATACGGCATTGAGATTTCCGAGGATATTTTAAATGATTTCGAGAACAATGAAGACCTTAAAGACTTCCTTGAACAGAACCCCGATCTCATTCCCCAAAACTAAAAAACGAATATAAAAAACCGGGCTTAAAGCCCGGTTTTTGTTTTGCAAAAACTATTTATACCACACAGCTGATGCTTCTTCGCACATCTCTTCAATATAATCCTTTCTTTTGATAGTGTTAAGCCACTTCTCGGGAATTGAATCAATTCCGTATAAAGCACCCGCAAGGCCTCCCGCAACACCGGCAACTGTGTCTGTGTCTCTTCCCAGGTTTACGGCCTTCAAAACGCAAGATTTGTAATCATTAGTTGTCAAAATGCACCAAATCGCTGCTATCAAAGTATCAACTACATACCCCGAGCTTTTTATCTCATCACGAGGTATCAGGTTGTTATTAATATTTCCTCGATTAAAATACTCAAGGCAAATTCTTTTTACAAGCATATTATCGTAAATTTTGAATTCCTTTGTAAAGGATTTGTATGACTTTTCCTCATCACCCGACCAGAGCATTTTCACAAGCTCGTTTTGTTCTCTGTCCGAAAGCTCCGACAAATTCAGCATATCTTTGATTTCTTTCTTCTCTTTCTCTTTTACCTTTACTTTATAATAATCTCTTGCCTTGTTTATTCCGTTTACAATTGACAATTTGCAGGGATTTTTCAGCAACTCCCACAAAACCATAGCATAAATGCCACAGGCGATTTTTGCTCTCGGGTGAGCATGTGTAAGTTCAGATGTGTTGTGAATAATTTCCATCCCATCATCATCTGCCATTCCTTTTGAGTACAGATAAAGAGCCATAGGGTGAATACGCATAAGAGAGCCGTTTCCGTTAGAATGTTCGTCATCAAAGCCGCACTTCAGTGCGGGATTTTTATCGTTCATATAAACAAGAATAGCATTAAGGCAGGTTTTTCCTATGTCGAAAAGCTCGCCCGTTGGTGTGTATTTATTATCGGTACACCAAGCAGCAAAATTCTGCATTATTTCTTCGTAATCAATACCTCCCTTTTTGAGACTGTCAAGAGTGGCAAGAGCCATACTTGTGTCGTCCGACCAACAGCCCTCAGGGACAGGATACGAACCCCAACCTTGCATATCTGTAACAGGTGATTTATCCAGCTCCTCTCGGGACCAGCCCTCAACCGGAACTCCAAGTGCATCACCAACCGCGTGACCAAGCATAACCGCCTTAATCTGCCTTGACTCTTCGCTTTCGACATATTCACCGATCTTATACTTTTTTCTTGTTTCTTCCGGAAAATAATCGTTAGGTTCAATATATGCTGCGTTTTTGTTAATCATATTACACTTCATCATCTTCTTTAAGATATTCTTCCAGATTAATCTCATCTGCACAATTTCTTCTGATATTAGACACCGAGGTATTCATCGCCATATAACATCTCATAACACCCTCGTTTGTCTGGCGATAATTCGCTGCACGATCACGTCTGATGCCTATGCTGTCTGCGGTTTCAACAGCATCAATATTAGCCGCAAGGAAGATGAATTCCCAACCGTATTTCTCGGTCTGATGCTTTATCATTTCCTTTACTCTCCGGCTTGAATAATTATGGCTGGCATTCTCCATTCCATCGGTGGTAATGACAAAAATCGTATGTGCAGGAACATCCTCGCGACGGGCATATTTGTGAATATTTCCGATGTGATGAATTGCTCCGCCTATAGCATCAAAAAGAGCTGTACAACCACGAACACTGTATTCTTCTCTTGTAATCGACTTAACGTCCATAATCGGCACTCTGTCATGGAGCACTTCGCTATAGTTGTCAAACAGAACGGTGGAAACGTAAACCATTCCCTCTCCCTCGTTTTTCTGCTTTTCGATCATTGAATTAAATCCGCCAATCGTGTCATCCTCAAAGCCCGACATCGAACCGCTGCGGTCGATGATAAAAACAAGCTCGGTATCAAAATTGGGCTTCTCGATACCTCCACAACACTTAACGTACTGTTCCTTCTTTTTCATAGTAAAATCCTCCCAAAATAAAATGTGGTCACTCAGCATCTCTGCTTTGTAACCACATTATACATTATTTGATTGTGTTTTTGGTCGCTTGACAGGGGACTTTTATTCGGGCAGCATATATTTTTGAATTGTTTCTGAAAAATCAAGCGACAAACCTTGCAAATTATGATCTGCACCTTCGATTATTTGAACATTGGTATGTTTTTCCACAAAGGGAACGTACTTGTATGACGGATCACGGCTGCCGTAAATCATTGTTAGCTTATCCACACCAAGCTTTTTAACGCCGGGCAGAGTTTTGCCGTGATAGTTAATCATAAGCGGTGCATTAATGCTGAGCATTTTAACAATTCTCGACTCGTCGCATCCGTGCCAGATGCCAATAAGACCTCCCTTAGATACACCCAGATAATAAATCTCGAAATCAGCCGTTCCCAGAATATTCTCAACCGTCTGAATATCATTTTGAAAATGCTCTTTCGTATCTATGGTTGTAGCGGAAACGAACACAGAAAAACCGTACTTTTCATTCACCCGAGAAGCAAGGTCAAGATACCTGTTTCCATATCCGCAGATAGTACCGCCCTGCCCTGTTTTGATAAACAAAACTTTATTGGAGCCCAAGAGAAAACCAACCTTAAAATTATCCGCCTCGATTATTTTTTCGAAATCTCTCATATCAAATTTGCACACCGAGAAGCTGCTGATCAAACTCGAAAAGTGCTTCGTTTATCTCGAAAACATCATATATCTCCTTTTGAATAAAATAACGGATTATTTTATCAAAGGTAAAGCTTCTTGAAAGTGTCAGGCCTGCCGACTCCAAAAGTTCCTGTGTTTGGTCAAGATTAAGCTTCAAGGCAATTGCAAAGGCAACCGCGGTCTGCTTTGATGGCTTGTATGTTTTGGGATTGCTCTTGATTTTAGAGAAGGTTCGCTTGTCAACGTTTGCCTTTTTATAACATTCAACGTCGGTCATTCCTCGCTCGTCAATAAGGTCAAAAAGCTTATAAGCAAAGGACTTGTCCATTGCCCTCATATACTCGTGAAGCGTTTCGTCCTTAACCGAGCTTGACTGAATCTTATCGCTATAACACGCATCGCCAAGAACGGAAACATTTTTTCTGACCTTTGTAATCCGGGGTTCTTCAAGACGCCTACAAGAAAGACTTGATTTTTCAAATTCATCATAAAAATCTTCATCACGCAAGTCGACATATTCATCGTCAATAAATTCCTTAATGTCAGCAAAAAGCTTTTGGCTGAAGCTGTAAGAATCTCTGTCGTAAACGCAAAGGAATACCGTCAGCTCGTAGTCAAAAAGAAACTCGGTTATAGTCTGAATCGCAAATTTCAAAACCTGATCTTTGGGATAACGATACACACCCGAACTGATCAACGGAAAGGCAACTGTGTTGCATTTATTTGCAACCGCAAGTTTTAAACACTCAATATAGCAGGATCGGAGAATAATACTCTCGCCCGTAAGGCCACCCTGCCAGGTAGGACCCGAGGTGTGAATAACATATTTGCAAGGAAGATTGTATCCGCCTGTAATCTTTGCCTGTCCAAGTCCGAGAGGTGCAAGTTTTCTGCACTCCTCGTCAAGCTCTTTTCCTGCCAAAGTATGTATGGCAAGATCAACACCGCTGTATCCAATCATCTTTTCATTAGAGGTATTCACTATGGCATCAACCTGCATTTTTGTTATGTCTTGTCTGATAATCTGAAGCGGCATAAAAATCCTCCTTAATCCCTTGGCAATACTTTAGGTTTTTTAATAATTTTAAATCCGCAAGAGGAAAGAAGCCAGTGTGCATCGTCAAGAATCTGGTAATCGTATTTGATTACATCGGTTTCTTCCTCTTTTATTTTATCTCGAAGGGCTACTATTCGACGGAATTCAACAAGTCCCTCGAAGGTGGTTATGTTTCCGTGGCGGCGAACATAATAATTTTTTCCGTTGGTAAACTTTTCTTTTCCTCCGTCCAATATTATCTTTTCTTCGGCAATCTGTCGACGGGTGGAAGGAATCATACCCTTGCTTATCATAAAGGAATTCCAACGCTGATGCTCGTGAATAGCCATAGTCTTGCGTCGCGAGGGAGCAAAATCAAGATTATATTGCACTATTTTTTTGCCCTTTATCTTTGGAGCATTTTTGTCGGTCTTTGGCATATCGCCCTTTGCATAAATTTTAAGATATTCATCCTCGGTAAGAGCGGGAATATTATTCTCATCCTCTGCACAGTAATCTAGCCCCATTAAATTAAGCTTTGATCTCAAGCTGAGACAGCCGTAAAGACTGGAATCACGCTCCATCTGCGACTTTGTAAGATACCACTTTCTGTTGGCGTAATCGCTGTTGTTTTTAATGTATTCTTCGTCAATTACAATGCCCGGGTTATGAGTAATATCATATTCAAGATCATAAACCTCGTTGCGAAGCTTTGCCATCCTGTAAATCTTGTCACCAATTATTCTTTCGATGTCACATACCGTATCATTTTCATTTCCGATAAAGAAGCAACCCGACTGTTCAAGAAGAGTTTGCTCCTTATGCCATTTTCTGACTCTTACAAAAATAACAAGGTTTTCGATATCCCACTCTCTGCGTTTTTCCACCAGCTTTTGAGCAAGATCAATGTTTTCAAGATCATCGCCAAAGGAGATAATAACAAAGTTTGCGTCTTTCTTGCTTTTTGTCACAACCGCCCTGAGCTGAGTGTAAAACTCCCGATCGTTTATATCTGTGCGGTAAAAATTTTCCTCTGCAGGAAGCGAAGGAAGAGGAAGATAATCTTCTGCCTTCATATCCGCAAGCTCCGACTTATATCTGTAATAGCTGTGATTAAGATTTTTATTATTCTCTGCCCGCTCCTTATCAAAAATATGATAATTCACTTTTTTTAGCTGAATTTTTCCGTCTTTCTCGCACAAAAACTGATTATTTGCAACAGATGTGAGGAAAATTTCCTGATTTGTTCTTCCAAATCCGATAAGTGCAAGATTGATGTTTACATCATTCTTTACAAGCGAGCTTTCGTAGTCTATCTGCTCACCATTCATAAACAGGGTAAGAGGATAGCGGTCAATAAAGTCCATTGCAATCTTCTGATACTTGTTCACATAGTGAATACATCCAAGCCCGTCAGAAACAATGTCCTCGTATATCGCCCTGTAAACAGGATCGCCGAAGCAGAATACCTTTACCTTTAAGAACATATTTTCTTTTTCTGCCTTATCAGATGCAGAAATAATATCAATCACCTTTCTGCAAAGGGCGATGTTCTTCATATCATCACCCGTATTGATGACAAAGATACTGTCTCTGTCTGCCGACTTTGCAGATAGAAACATTTTTTCCATCTGTCCTTCAATATTGTCGGTGGATAAATAGGATATTTTGTCCATATAAAGACACTCACAGTCCGAGACGGTAATGCTGTCTACTATCAGCTTTATTCTCTTTTTATCGCTTTTGTAAATTGCAGTATTTTGAATATTGTTGCCAAATAAATACAGTGTGTCTTTCCTTGTTTTTGTAGCACCAAAAAGCTGAATTTTGCACCAAAGATGCTGTGCTGTCAGAGAAACGGTAAGCAAAACGGCATTAATACCTACAAGCACAAAACAGAAATAAACTGTAAATCTGTAAATCGGGTTTTCACCCATAAGAATACTTATGCTTCCTGTTTCGTATTTTAAAACCACAAGATTTATTATTTTATTTACAGCCGAAAAGAAGGCATCAATCGCCTTTTGACCTGCACGCAGGTGACCGATGAAATATAGTGGAATGGCGGTTAAATAGATAACCGCAAATTTACCTTTTTTAAAGCTTCTGAAAAATGCAATTTTTTGTCTGCGTTTTTTGAAAAAAAGATTACCGAGAAGGAACAAGGTCTGCAATGCAAGTAATACAAGGCAAACGACTGTCACTGCTTGATATAACATAAAAAACCACCTCGTTTATTATGATTTAGCCGCGTTGGCAGAGATGTTGTCTTTGTTTTGAATTTCGGGCTTCAGGTTTTTATAAACCTTGAGATCGGTATGGGTACGGGCGATATGATCCTTTGTATTTTGATCAAAAACATACCCCTCTGAACGCATAAAGGCATTCCATCTGTTATGCTCGATTATGTTTTGACTTTGTTCGTCTGCAAATGAAATCCCAAGATTTTTTATAACCCGAATATACACTGCAGAGGCAATTGAAGCACGTCTGAAATACTCATACTTGTGATATGCGAGACGGCTTTTTTCTATCTTATCATTAATTTCCTGCTCGTCCTCATTCTTTGAACGGATTATTTTCTTTTCGTGTTCAAGCCAGCTTAAATGAATCCTTTTACCTACTTCTTCAAGCTCTTCCTGCTCAATAACCTCAAGCGAGTAACGCTCACGAATATCTCCGATAAATCTGATTCCGTAATCTGTTTCGCCAAGACATTTTAAACCGCCGTTTTTAACAATAACATCGTTTTTCAAGGTGTTGTAAACAACGGTGTAAATGTTAGGAATATTAAATCCACATTCAAGATTAAGTCTTCCGACATAACGTCTTAACTGCATGGCAACTCCAACATCAAGCCGATCGTCGCCAAGAGCGACGAAGGCAACAGATATTTCACCAATATTACGAATTAAATCGGAAAACTCTGATGTATGTACATCTATTCCGTTGTGGAAGTGTAAATTGTAATATGCTTCGCCATACTCATATATACCGCTTCTCTCCACGAGCTCCGGAGCCAGTGCCTTAAATTTCGACTCTGCATCCTTGTCCTTATCAACAACGTGAATGTTTATTCTGTAATCGGGAAGCTGACCTGCCCAACAAAGTGCCTTTATAAGTTCTGTTCCGCAATGTCCCTGACCGACAACAAGAGCATTTACTGTTTTAAGTCCGTCTGTATCTATGTAATCGGAAAAGATTTTGGGCTCGCACAAAAGCGTGTTCCAAACAATATTTCTATACTCGTTAACACGGCGAACCGTCATATTGCCGTTATCCGCTGAGTCAAGCATCACCTCGCTGTCAGCAGTGGTTGCAAAAACGTAAAATGCGGTAGACGAGGTATTGTATGTTTCGTTCTTGTTGCAGATGTTGATTAATTCAAGTGCATCTCTTACATTTTTATCTTCGTCAAGATTGATAAAGTAAAATTTACGGGATATAGAATTGTTTTTCTGCTTTAAATCTGCTTCGGTAACATTTTTTGAAAGACAGATTGCACCAAGCTTTTTTGCTTCCTCTGTAAGTGTGCTTTCCGACTGCTCCTTCTCTTTAACAGAAAAGAAAACTACGGTGCGTGTGATGCCCGGTTTTTCGTTAAGTATATTTTCCGCCAAAACAAGAGATCTGTCATTCAGCTCGGAAATATAGTAAACCTCGCCCTTTCGAAGAAGAAAATATCTGATTTTTGCAGAGACATTTTTAAAGAACGACAGTACAAATCCGGCGGTCAAAACGGGTGCTCCTACAAAAACAAGCGAGGAGAACAGCGAATAAGCATAGCCGAGGGTGGAATTAACACGTGCAGAATCGGTTACCACAGACTCAATAATCTCAATATCGCAATCAACAAGAAAAACTCTTATCGTGCAAATAACAGAAAAAATCAGTGATTTAAATCCCCTTATAACAGCGGGATCTTCTACGAAAAATTCCGAATAGGTAACAGGAACAAACAAGAATACCGCCGAAACAAAGAAACCGATTATAAACAGGTGGAACGGGGTTATTATAGAATCCCCGGCAAGTTTGCTTGATTTGTGTGAGCCGACCGCTATAATAGCAGATAAAGCCATAACAAAAACCGACAAAACAAGGGCTATTAAACAAAATATATTCAAAAACATTTTTCACCTTTCGCCGCATAATCCAAAAGGGAAAGCGGCTGATAACTGATTAATTATTTGATTTTTATGAATATGACAAGTTTTGTTTACATTTTATAGTTAATTTGTGTCAAAATCTTATTTCAGCTTTTTACCGTCGGAAAAGGCCTGTCCAACCTTTTCTCCGAAATTCCAATATGCGTGACTTACACTGTCATAAATCAGTGGATCAAGAAGTTTTGCAGAGATCATTCCCTTCTCGTCGAGAACAGTTTCGTCGGCGGAAATGTTTACAATCTCTCCGATGCAAATTCCGTCCTCGTTGAATTTAAGAAGCTTACATTCAACGCAAACAGGCAGCTCGTCAATAATAGGAGCATTAACGAATTTGCTTTTTGTTGCGTGGAAGCCGGCTCTTTCAAACTTATCAGGAACATCATTTGCCGAAACTATTCCAACGTAGTCACAAGGAACAACGGTTTTTGTGGTTGCAAAGCTTACGGTAAACGCACCGTTTTTCTTGATATTATCTGTGGTTTTATGGTCATCTGCAAGGCAAACCATAACCAAATTTGTGTCATACATGCCTGCCCAGGCAGCATTCATAGCATCGGGACGTCCGCCCTCGTCATAGCTTCCGACAATAAACACAGGCATAGGATAAAGCCAACTTTTAATTCCAAAATCTTTACGCATAACTATTTTCCTCTTCTAAAATATATTTTTCCAGTATTATTATAACAAAAAATTACATATTTTGCAATACTAATATATAATAAAGAGATAGCCAATGCCATTTTTCTTTTTTAGTAAGAATTTTTGCTATTGCACTCTTTACAAAACAAAAAGGTCGGATGCAATATGCATCCGACCCTAACGTATGTAATATCAGATAAGAAGGTTTGCCTGAGTTTCTTCGTTGAAGAAGTGCATAACCTTTCCTTCAAATGTAACGTTGATGATCTGGCCCTGAACGAGAGATCTGCGTACTTCATCACTGAGCGAAACAGTGGGAATACGAACGATAAGCTTCTCGCCATCACCTGCAACAACGTGAAGGTGAAGCTCACTACCCATCATCTCATTTACAAGAATCTGACAGGGGATAGCGCCGGGCTGACCGGGCTGAGCAAGAACGAAGTGCTCGGGACGAACACCAAGAATGATTTCGCCGGATCCAACACCCTTGTTCTTAAGCATTTCTGCCTTTTCACCTGTAACCTCAATCTTTGCACCGAAGGGAGTTACGTAATATTTTCCGTTCTCCCAAACAAGATTGGTCTTGAATGTGTTCATCTTAGGAGCACCGATGAACTCTGCAACGAACAGGTTGATAGGCATATCTAATTCCTCGGTAGGAGTACCTACCTGCTGACTAAGACCGTCCTTCATAATAACGATACGGTCACCAAGAGTCATTGCCTCGGTCTGATCGTGGGTAACATAGATGAAGGTGGTGTTGATCTTCTTACGAAGAAGAATGATCTCAGCTCTCATCTGGTTACGAAGCTTAGCATCAAGGTTGGAGAGAGGTTCGTCCATAAGGAATACCTTGGAATCACGAACCATCGCACGTCCGATAGCAACTCTCTGACGCTGACCACCGGAAAGAGCTCTGGGCTTTCTGGTAAGATATTCGGTAATGCCGAGAACCTCTGCCGCCTCTGTTACCTTCTTATAAACCTCATCCTGAGGAACCTTTTTAAGACGAAGAGAGAATGCCATATTCTCAAAAACGGTAAGGTGGGGGTAAAGTGCGTAGTTCTGGAATACCATTGCGATATCTCTGTCACGGGGCTGAAGGTCGTTAACAACAACACCGTCAATCTCAACTGTACCGCCGGAAATATCTTCAAGACCTGCGATCATACGAAGTGTGGTAGACTTACCGCATCCCGAAGGACCTACGAAAACGATAAATTCCTTGTCGGCGATATCAAGATTAAAATTATCAACTGCAAGAGTGTTCTTGCCGTATATTTTCTTTACATTAGTTAATTTTACACTTGCCATAATTAAATCCTCTTATCCCTTTACTGCACCACCGGTAACACCCTCAACGTAGTACTTCTGCAATGCAAGGAATACTGCGGTAACGGGTACTGCTACACAAACGGCTGCGGCACAGAACATATTATAGTTTGTATTCAAATTAGTTTTTGACAGCCACTCAAACATACCAACGGCAACAGTCATACCGGCATCGTTGTTATGAATCATATAGCTCGCCATCATAAAGTCGCCCCAAGGAGCCATAAAGCCCATAAGGATTGTATAAATTACGATGGGCTTAGAAAGGGGCATAATAACCTTATAGAATACCTGCCAACGGGTTGCTCCGTCAATTCTTGCAGCTTCGTCTAGACTCTTGGAAATAGTGTCAAAGAAGCCCTTGGATACATAGTATCCCATACCTGAACTTGCACAGTAAACAATGATAAGTCCTACGGGAGCCATTTGTCCTGTAAGTCCAAGTTCGGAGAACACCTTGTAAATAAGGATCATAGTAAGGAATCCGGGGAACATACCCAGGATAAGCATCATATTCATAAGACCCTTTCTGCCCTTAAATCTAAGTCTGGACAATGTGTAAGACATAGAAAGCACAAAGAATGTCTGAAGAATAGCAACTGCAACACCCATTATTGCAACGGTAATAAACCACTGGAAGAAATTGGTGTCCTTAAACAATCTTTCATATTGATAAAATCCCCATTGTATGGGAATAAGGTGAGAATCCATCGCATCGGTAGATACCTCAAAGGACTCAAACACGATACCAAAGAAAGGGAAAAGCCATATAGCTGAAATTACAACAAGAAGTATGTAAATTATAGTGTTAGATATGGTTCTGCTTGCCTTTGCACCGAGACCAGACTTTTTAATAGAAGAATTGCTATTGTTTTTTTCCATTATCCGAAGTCCTCCTCATTCTTAGTAGAAGGAATTATGTTATAAACGATAAGCGAAAGTATCGCACATACAAGGAATACAAGAATACCTATAACAGATGCCAAGTTGTACTGAGACTTGGTACTGTTAAGAGTCATCTTATAGAGCCAAGTAATAAGAAGGTCGGTGTGTCCGACAGTAATTCCACCCGCCGAACCGATTTCCAGGTTGTTTGGTCCACCACCTGACAATAGATAAATAACATTAAAGTTGTTAAGATTACCAACAAAACTGGTAAGGAGATAGGGGCCTGTTACAAAGAGCATATAAGGAAGGGTAATCTTAGTAAACTGCTGATATCCGCTGGCACCGTCAATTTTGGCAGACTCGTAGAGATCGGCGGGAATGTTCATAAGAATACCTGTCGCCATAAGCATTACGTAAGGAATACCTATCCAGATATTGATAACGATAAGAAGGATTTTTGCTGTAATAGGATTCTCCCAAAGACCTCTCTGATTTGCAACCATCATAGCATCAGGAATAAGATCCCAACGAACAAGCAAAGAACCTATAATACCGTTTCTTGCAAAAAGCTTGGAAACATACATAAGAGATACGAACTGGGGAATTGCAATAGTCATAACGAGAATTGTACGCCAAAGCTTCTTCAAGCGAATACCTTTCTTGTTAATCATAATAGCAACCATCATACCAAGGAAGTAGTTAGAGAAGGTTGCAAAGAATGCCCAAATAAGTGTCCAGCTAAGAATTTCTCCGAATGCAGCACCCATACCGCCATATCCCACATTGGTAAGCTGGTTGAAGTTTTCAAGTCCTACCCAGGAGAAGAGATTTGCATAACCATCATGAGCTGCATCATAGTTTGTAAAAGCAATAAGCACCATATAAATGGTGGGAAGAATAGTAAAGGCAAGAATACCAATAAGAGAGGGAGCAAGAAGTGTCTTGTGGAACTGATCGTCAAGGAGAGACTTAAGATCATCCTTAGCACTTTTTATTTTCTTGCCCTGTGCTGTGATGCTTCGGCAAATACTGCACTGTCTGTACTGCATTCTCCAAGTAACAAAAAATGCTACTATGAAGAGAACAGTAAGAAGAGCATAAAGAAGAACCTTTACAGAGTCATCACCCTTAACCCATGTTTGATCGACGATATTGGTAACCGATCCTGTAATAGGGTTCTTATACACAATAACGGTCTCATTAAATCCGCTCTGAATATCTCCAACGGTAGAACCTCCGTGGAAGAACGCCTTTCTAAGCCAGTGAAGACCGAAGCCGAGCTGATTTTCACCGAAGGGAACAAACATAAACAGAACGAAAATGGCCTCAAAAAGAAAGAACATAATACCACGGAGAATTTGACCGTAGAAAATGTTACCAAATCCGAAAATAAAGAAGGAAACCTTTACTGCCCAATTTCCTTTGATAAATGTTGTGAAGATATCAACAGCATTGTCCTTAATACATTCAGCAATTTTTACAATGCCGCCCCAAAACTTTTTGCCGAGACCGGCAAACCATCCGGGAAGTGTACTAAGGAAGAAAAGCCCGAAGTTATACCAAAAAGCAGACCACTTACCGAGCTTTAAATATTCCAAATCATTTAATCTTTTCATAAATCAAAAAATAAACAGAGTTTATTTAGCTCCTTTTAGTTATGAAAGGCATTGTTAGTCGATACACAAGACAACTAAAGTCCTTGTATGTCGGCCAACAATGCCTTTAGTCTTTAAAGGGTGGGTGAGCCCGAAGGCCCACCCATTTTATTAACTAAGTATCAGTCAATATTAGTCAGCAGGAAGGAAGGTAACGGTTGCGGTCTCAGACACGCCGTCCCACTCAAGCTGAATAACGAAAGTACCGGTAGTCTCAACTACGATGTTAGCGGGATTATCTACGGAAGGAGTCTTCATCTGTCCGTTTGCACCAACCTGAACATCCCAGCTTGCACCGCGGCGAAGCTTGAATTCCTGGCCCTGAACAAGTGCGAGAGGATCAGACTGCCACTTACCTTCGGAAACCTTGGTCATGGGGAAGTCGGTATTCCATTCGGTATCACAAATGCCACCGATTACACCCCAAGCAAGTCTCTCATCATCGGTCATGTTGATGATAGCATTAATGCCGTTAGCATAGTCAGTAAGGAAGCCCTGAAGCTCCTCATCGGTTGTAGCTGCCTTTGCACCTGCACCGAGAGCTGCTGCAAGATCCCACCAACCGCCATCGATCTGGCCCTGAGGAACTGCATGTGCGTTCTGAGATGCGAGAGCTGCAAGAGAGGGGTTAGACTGAACTGCCTGAGAGTTCTGAGCATTGATGTTGGAGGGACCCCACTGCCACATGTCGTATCTTTCAAGCTGGCACTTCTCAGAGGTGAGATAGTGAGCAAGAAGCTGGAGAACTGCACCCTTCTTGGAATCTTCCTGGGGCTTTACACCCATAAGCTTGTTACCGGAGAAGGAACCAAGCTGGTAATCCTTACCGTCAACGTTGAAGGAAGGAAGCTTGCAAACACCAAGGTTCGCACCGAAGTGTTCCTCTGCGGTGTTAGCATTCCAAATACCGGTAACGATAGCTGCTGCGTTAGCAAACTGATCTGCGTCAGAGTCATATGCACGAGACTGAGCGAGCTTCTGCATACCCTTCATAGCTACAAGGCCCTGTGCAGAATTGAAGTCATCGTCAATTGCGTTGAACTTACCTTCTGCATTCATTGTCCACTGAGAGTGGCAACCAGCACCGAAGAAGAAGGATGCGGTGTACCAACCGTTTTCAAGAGCAAAGCGGAAGAGTCTGTGATCTGCTTCAGCATCGAATGCCTTCTCACAATCTGCGATGATGGCTTCAAGACTGGTAGGATCGGTGATAACGCTCTTATCATAGTAGAGATAGTAACCGTTATCAGAAGTCATAGGATAAGCATAGAGAGTACCTGCAACGGTAGCTGCAAGAATAGAGCCCGCGTCATTGTTAGCTCTAATCTCTTTTGCAATGTCACCGCCGGGAGCAGCAAGAGCTGCTGCCTGAACGAGACGAGCAAGCTGGTCCTGTGCAAAGCAGAAGATGTCAGGAGCTGTAGCAACGTCAGCTATAACCTGAGAACCTGCGTCTGCCTCAGTTACGCCGGAAATAGTAGCTTTAATGATGATGCCGGGGTTAGCTGCCATGAAGTCATTAATCTGAGACTGCATCTGCTTAACTACACTGTTCTCACCTTCTTCCTTCTCGGAAACCCACATAGTGATCTCATAAGTACCAGCGAGAGGATTGGGAACTTCGTTGTTACCCTGGTTGTTGTTATTCTGGCTGTCGTCGGGCTTCTTACATGCTACAAGCATAGAAAGAACCATAACTACAACGAGAACGAGAGATAAGATCTTACTCATTTTCATTAGAGTAAATCCTCCTTAAAAAGTATTTTTTACGCATCTGTGCGCATAAAGATTATAACATCATTATGCATTTTTGTCAATAAGCAATATCCCCACAAAACCAAATTCGTCGTTATGCACAAATCGCCTTGTCAAAATTTTATCATAATGACAAGGCGATTTATTAAAAGTATATAAAATTATTTTTTAAATTCCTTGAAAGCAGGAAGAATGTGTCCTTCATAATCAAAAAGGCATTGATTTGCCCACTCATTAGCAGTGGATTTTCCTTCCTCTTTAATATACGTCTGCCCTGCTTCGCTGGCCCAGCAAATTCCCTCTCCGGGAAGCCACAGCGGTTCCCAATAGAATACACCGTTTATACCGTTTTTGCCGGCAAGAGAGAGGAAATTTTTAATATACTCGGCCTGTCCATCGGGTGTAAGAGGATATTTGTCAGTCACACCGGGAACGATCGCACGTTCAGCATCAATTACAAGTCGTTTTTCCTCTCCGCCAAGGGTGTAACCTCTGTCGGTGAAGCCATAACCAAGCTCGGCTACTATAATATCCTTGCCAAAATGCTTACAGCCATTCAGATTTTCCATAAGCTGTTCGGGGGTGCCGTGCCAATAAGGATAATAGGATGCCCCGATTATGTCATAACTAATGTTATGCTCTGCCATCTCAGTGAAAAATTCCTGATAAACCTGCTTATCGTGACTGCGTTCAAGATGAAGCATAATTTTTGCCTGAGGAACAATCTCACGGCAGGCACGGCAGCCCGCATCAATAAGGCGGCAGAAATTGTGGTAATTTCCTCTTTGTCCGTCAATTTCAAGCTTTCCGATTGGCCAGAGAATGCCATTGGTTATCTCATTTCCCACCTGAATCATATCGGGAGAAACTCCCTCTCGGTTTGCAATATCAAGACAGCTTTTGGTAAACGAATAAACCGCATCAACCATTTCATCAATGCCGTAGTTTACCCAGGCCTTCGGAATCATTTGTTTTCCCGGATCTGCCCAGAAATCGCTGTAATGAAGATCCATAAGCAGTTTATATCCCTTGCTTTTTGCAAGCTTTCCAAGCTTAACATAATTGTCAATATCGCAATTACCTGCAAGATAGGGTTCTCCGCCCGGCCCTTTCGGATCATTCCAAATGCGGATACGCATATAATCCACTCCGTTTTCGGCAAATGCATCAAGCGGATCTATTTCTTTATTTTCACGATAATATTTTGCACCGTGTTCAAGCTCTTCGAGATAGGTGGAAACGTCAATCCCTAAAATCATTGTTCTCCACCTCTGTGATCTTCAAACCTTGGCGGTTCGTTGTCCTCGCCAAAGTCCACAACGCGTTTTTTCAAGGCACGGTAACGGTATCTTGCCATTTCGTTCAGACGAAGAACGTCATTCTCGTTGCCTGTAAAGCCGCAACGCAGGCAATAGTATTCTTTTGCCTCGCCGTCAAAAAACATATCAATGTCTATATCCCTCATAAAGCAGGAGGGACAACGGAAATTCAGTTTGCCTTTTGTAGACTGAGCCATGTTTTAACTCCTCCCTCTTTAACGGTTTTGCTGACTTCAATATGATATATGGGAGAGAATGCAATTCCCTCTTCTGCTACAGCATTTACTCCCTCGCCGCCCATAGAAACAACGGTGGAAACCTCGGGAATTTTTACGTAAGCACACTCGGCATTTTCTTTTTCAATCTTTCTGCCGTGGTAAGAGAAGTTCATCTCGCTCCCATCAACACCAAGAGTGATATTGGTCATATCCGCCTGATATTCGGTAGTTCCGAAACCGCCGGTAAAATACTCGGTAAAAGTGATTTCTTCGCCGCCAACATCGTTAAGGATGTTTCGCTCGGTAACAACTCTGCCTTCGCCCTCAAAAATAGTGAATACAGACTGAATCACAACATCAAGACCGCCGAGATTAAGTGTTACAGGATCGGCAGTAAGCTTTACTCCGCCCGAAATTTTCTCATATTTTGCCATTGTTCTTGTAAGGCAAAGGTCTGCTGACTGTCCTCTTGCACTTACTTTGCAGGATTTAATTGTTCCTGCACCCGCATAATGAGTGAAAAATCCGGCTCGGTAGTTTATTTGTATAAGATACGGATAAGATGCATCGTAAACATTTTCTGTACCTATACCCGTTTTTTGAGGAATTCTTGCAATGTAAGGACGAAGGTCTATCATAGCACCGCCCTGATTGAAGTCAAGGCAGGTTCTCATAGCAGGGTCTGCATACCAGAAATACTCCTTGCGGCTGCCGTAAAGAATATCCTTCCAGAGAGCACACTCTCCGCGTTTATAGTCGGTATGACAGGAGCGATAAAAGTCGGCAAATTCGCTCATAGTCATATCTATAAGCTTACCTTCTTTTTTCAGCTTTCCGTAATATTTCATACCGTCATCATAGGATTTTGCAAGAAGCTCATAAGGTGCTTCCCAACGTCCCATTTTGTTAAGCCAACCCGGGCCGACAAACATCATATTGTAGCTGTATCCGTCGTTGTACTTTGCAAGGTGGCGGTACTGATCAATTAAATTGTAAAGGTAAGGATACTCATACTCACCGTTTTCGTTATAATAAATCATACCTCGAAGAACGTTCTGAGGGTGGGTTCCGAAGTTTGATCCGTTGCCGTCAAAGCAGGCCATAAGGTCGCGTGAAAGATGAGGAATTGCAACTATACCCGAGTCATCATTTTCATCAGAAGCGGGACAGTGAGAGTTGCTTTTTGAAGGAATCCAAGGATTCCAAGGACCTCCATCCATAAAAGTATACCAGGAGTTGTTGCAGGTGTGAAAGGCCTTCGGCCCTTCCTCCCAACAGGTAGCAACAGCACACTTTACCGAAGGATATTTTTCTTTAATGTAGTTAATTGTGTAAGCATCCAGGAAATAGCTGCTTGTAGACTCGGGATAAAAGCCAAATTTTTCATAAAATTTTCCAAAAACATCGTCAATTATCTCGCGTTTTGTAGCTTCGTCAAACATCCAGATGCAGAAATCCTCGGTTTTATACTTTGCCTTGAACTCGGGGCAAGGAAGGCCGAGAAGCGATAAACCAATCTCATCTCCGTATTTTTCGTGTTCTTCCTTCGCAAGATCAATAATCACGTCGGAAAATAGAGATGCATAGGTTATCTGTATAGTAGTTTTAAGCCCGTATTTATGTGCCGAATCCTGCTGAAATCTGAAAATATCAAGCGACTCATCTCGCACACCTTTTGCACCGCCAAGAGCTTTTTCTGCATACTCAGGCGACAATTCAGGACGATGAATAATATTGACTACAAATTTGTTTTCCATGTCATTTTACCCGCAAGATGTCAAGTTTGTTTTACATTTATTGAAGAATTACACTGGTTTGAGGAGCAATTGTCAATGCGTTGTTCTCAAGAGTTGCTTCTCCGCCAAGCGACTCGGAAAGTTTGGTGAATGTGTGTCCGTCAAGTCCGGAGCACTTTGAAAGGTCAATAGTAACCTCAGAGGATGATGTGTTGTGGAAGATACCGAGAATTTCGCCTTGATACTCTACATAGAAACCGGCAAAGTTCTTGTTAGAGCTTGTAACTGCATTATAATCTCCTCTTGCGATGGCGGGATATCTGTTACGAACAGCAATTATCTCCTGATATGCACGAAGCAAGCTGTTTTCATCCTGAAGCTGAGATGCAACTGTGGTTTTAATCTGATGCTTTACGTCGTATGTTGAACCGATAGGATCTTTAATAAGATCGTTGTCTCCCCAAAGCATTGCAAGGCGGCGGTTTGCGTCGGTCATAGCACTTCCTCTCGAACCTCTAATACCTATCTCCTCACCGTAATAAATAACGGGAGAGCCGGGAGTAAGAAGATAGAGATTTGCAGCCATTCTCATCTGCTTTTCAAGCACAAATGTTCCTGCTATTCTGTCCATATCGTGATTTGACAGGAAAGTCATAGGCATTCCCTCGGGATTTGCTGCCTGAACTCTGTCCTGATATGATTCAACGTATCCTACAAGGTTGGAGAGACTTCCGCCCTTTGCACCCTTTACGAATACACTTTCTGCACCCGATGTTGTGAAGTTGAAGCAGTTCATTGCCTCGTAATACTGAAGAACCTCGCTCTCGGCAGACCAGCACTCGCCTACGCAGTAAATGTCGGGAGCATATGCCTTAAGCTCGTCCATATACCAGTTCCAGAATTCAACAGATCTCTTTGTATCACCGTAATAAATGTACTTTACAGCATCAAATCTGAATCCGTCAATACCAAGATCAAGGTAATACTTAGCTACATTAAGCATTTCTTCTTTTACCGCAGGGTTATCATAGTTAAGCTCGGGCATATCGCCGGAGAAATTACACTCAAACCAGCAGTCAACACCTGCTATCTTCTGATAGGTAACTCCGCCCTTCTTTTCAGCGGTGGTTACTGTGGTATAGTAATCATAATATTTGTTTGTTGTGTCGCCGTTCATTCTCGCCTGCTTGAACTGAACAAACCATTCGTGCTGGCTTGATGTATGGTTAAGAACAAGGTCAAGAATAATTTTAACATTACGCTCATGACAAAGGTCAATGAGCTCTTTAAGTGTTTCCTCATTACCGAAACGCCAGTCTATTTTATAATAGTCCTTGGCATCATACTTATGGTATGTAGGAGATGTGAAGATAGGAGAAAGCCAGATGCCCTGAACACCAAGGTCATCGCCTGCGGTTATATCGCCGTCATTAAGATAATCCATTCTGTTGATAATACCGCGAAGGTCGCCTATTCCGTCATTGTTTCCGTCAGAGAAAGAACCTACGAATATCTGATAGAAGGTTCTGTAATTGTCATCAACAGGGTCTATAACGGGAACATGGGTAGTATTATCTGTCTCTCCGCCGTTATTGTTTCCTGCGTTTCCGTTATTTCCGTCTTTATTAAAGCAAGATGTCAAAGAGAACATCATTGAAGAAATTAATACAAAAAGCAAAAGAAGGCCTGTAATTCTGTTAAATCTTTTATTCATTTAAAAATCTCCTTATTCCTGAACCGAATTAAACATTGCGTCATCAATCTTACCCCAAGCACCGTTGCCCGAACCGCCGCACTTAACATAAAGTCCGACTACGATTGTGTCGCCTGCATTATATTCAATATTTTCTATACTTGCAGTATGCCAAGCATTGTAAACGGTAAACTGGGCATCTGCTGTGTATACGATTTCCCCGTTGATTTTAACGTAAGCATATGCCTCGTAATCACCGCAATCTCCGCCCATTGTGGAAATAGAGAACTTATATTGTCCGCTCTTAAGACCTGTTATCTCCTGTTCAAGAGTAAACTCAACAGCATCTGTTCCGGAGCTCCAGAAGTGATAATGCTTCGAGCCGGTCATAGAGTCGGTAACCTTATCCTCTACCCAAAGTTCAGCCATATCCTTAATGGCGGTTGCAGTCCAACCTGACGGTTGAGCGGCCTTGTTTTCATCATCCTCAAAACTCCAGTTCTGAAGGAAGTTGTACTCAACCATAGAAACATAGCAATGAGCTGTCATTCCGCCCGCTTCGCCAACAACGTCATATTTTGCAACGCCGCCGTTTGAGAAGATAGAATAATCAATGTCGGTATATTCGCCGGTAACATAGTTTTCAATCTTCGCCATCTTTGTCCAGACAACATCAATTTCCTTTTTAGAATCGTCAAGCATAACGGCATTTACCTTGCTTGGAAGAACAACGTCGCCGCTAAGGTCGATAATAAGATTTACATCTTCGATAGCATCAGCTCTGTTTTCAATAATATTGCCGTTTCTTACAAGTCCGAATATTTTAAGCGATTCTCTGACCTTTCCGTTCTGATCAAAGAATGCCTGGTTATCAACAGCACATCCGCCGTAATACTGTCCTGCATCGCCGGGATCGTATTCGCCTGCATAAGAGCTTGCCCATCCGGAGCCATACTTTTCCCAAAGCTCTGAATTTTCTTCCCAGGTAGATCCGCCAACAGAAATCCAGGTTCCTTCCCAATAGAAGATGCCTATGCAATTATGCATATCGTTAACAGCCGCATCCGTAAGTGCTCTGATATGGTTTGCCTGTCCCTGTTCGGTAAAGGGATAGGGTTTAAGTGCGTCTGTTCCTGTATTGCCATAGAAATCTGTATCCTCGTCGGTGTTTACATATGCAGTTTCTGCAATCATTGTTTTCTTGCCGTATGAATCTGCTACATTATTAAGTACAGTGGCAAGGTTTTCAAGAGTTCCGTGCCAGAAGGGATAATAAGAAGACGCAAATACGTCATAATCTACCTGCTGAGATGCGAGATAGTAGGCATAGTTCTTATAATTTGTAACCTTCTCGGGATTTGCAAAGTGAATTGCAATAAGTGCGTCGGGACAGGTTTCGCGAACCGCTTTGCTTCCCGCCTTCATAAGAGTAGTAATATCAAGCCAACCTCTGAATCCGCAGAGATAACCGTTACTCTCGTTTCCTATCTGAACCATACCGATGTCAACACCGGCTTCATTGAGCTTTACAAGACATTCTTTAGTATAGTTATAAAGTGCATCCGCCATAGTTGCACAGTCCATTCCCTGCCATGCCTTGGGAACCATCTGCTTTGCAGGATCTGCCCAGAAATCAGAGTAATGGAAGTTAACAAGCAGCTTCATACCGTATTTTGTAGCACGCTTACCAATCTCGATAGCATTTTCAATATCGCAGTTTCCGCCGCCGTAACCGTTGCCGTCAGCATCAAAGGGATCGTTCCACACTCTTACACGAATGTAGTTTACACCGTTTTCGCTGAGAATCTGATAAACATCCTTTTCAGTACCGTCGTAATCGTAATATTTTACTCCGCTTGCTTCAAGAGCAGGAACGCAGGAAGCATCCATACCCATAATGAAGTCCTCGGGCATATTTGCAACCTTTTCAACATAAAGAGTTTCCGAGCTGAGATTGACCTTGAGAGGCCAATTATCCTCAACTTCTCCTGTCTGATTGTTATTTTCACCGGAGTTGTTTGCATTGCCTTGGTTTTTCTTGCAAGAAGCAAAGCAAAGCAAAATTGAAATAATCGCCAATGTGAGAGCAACAAGCTTGGTTGTTTTTTTCATAATTTACCCCATTCCGCCGCAACAACGCGACTTTTATTTTTTCTCCACAATAGATTGTAACATTTTTACTTTCAAATTTCAATGACACATTCTAAACAAAAAAATAAAGTTTTATTTGTGAATTATAACCATATACTATAAGTACACAAACCGGAAGATGAAGGTTGTTTTTTATCACTTTTTATTTCTATCCAAATAGATTTTTGATGTATTTTTCACCCCAAAAAACATATTTTTTGACAATTATAGTTTGCATTTATTTGGGTTTTAACATATTTTTCACATTGAATGAAATTTAAAAAAGTTTTTGTTTGAACGTTTTTCAACAGCAAGACTTCGTTCTTTTTTTGTATTTGTTTAAAACTGATTATCAAGCTTTTTTGAGGGTAAATTCAGGTAATTTATGATGATGAAATCAAGCAAAAAAATTACAGTTTTGCCTTCTCCGGCTTAAAATTCACCGGGAAACCGAAATCGCAAATTTATCAATACCAACCATTGTTTTGTTATTTTTTACAAAAATAAACAATAATTAACATCTTTGTGCATAATATCCAAAGCGAATAAACAAAATTCGTTAGCATTTTTATGTTTTGTTAGTTGATTTTTTTTACTCAATGTGTTAAAATATATTAGGAATATATTATTTATTGTGTGCACGTCCGCACATTTATTAAGTATATGTATAGATTTCGGAGCATTTCCTTCTGATTTTTTTGACTCATATATAATTTTTCCGAGCAAATATCTACCGAAAGGAACAAATCGTGAAAGATTTACAAAAAGCCAGTTTACTAAAAAGATTTTCCGCCTTTTTGCTTGACGGAGTTCTCATATTTGTCGTATTTATAGCTTTGATGCTTTTCACGTCCTGGGCATTTGGTTATGATGCGAAGCTTGATTCTCTTGAAAACAGAATGCAGATCATTCATAATAACCACAGAATAGACGAACTTGAAGAAAAGCACAAGGTTTCTTTCAACAATTATCCCTATCTCACCGAAGAGGAAATAGACAAGCTTCCCGAAGAGGTTGTTAATGCCTTTGAAGCGTGCTATAAAGAATTAAATGAGGATACCCAATCCATTAAGCTCTACGAAACCATTATGACACTTTCGCTTATGATTGTTTCGTTCAGTCTTCTCGGTGCTTTCCTTTTGCTTGAATTTGCTATTCCGTTGCTCTTAAAGAACGGACAAACCCTTGGAAAGAAGATGTTTTCTCTTGCCGTTATGAGAACTGATTCAGTAAAAATTTCCACAAAAGTGCTTTTTATTCGTGCAATTCTCGGCAAGTACACCATTGGCACAATGGTGCCCGTATTGATGTTGCTCTGTCTTGGCTTTGGTATGGCTCCCATAATGCCCTTGATGATTCTTCTTCTGGTCTTCTTGCTTCAGATCGTGCTGATGATCACCTCCAAGACAAACTCTCCCATCCACGACAGTCTTGCATCTACAGTGGTGGTTGACTTCCTCAGCCAAAAGATCTTTGAAACCGCCGAGGAAAGAGATCAGTACAGATTAAGTATTCATAATGAAGATGAAAAAGAAGAGTAAAAATCTTTTTTAAATTTATTAAAAATCACACATTATAATTTTCAATGGCAAAGTTATCTGTCTGCGGAAGCTTTATTAAATAATGCAATCCGCAGCTGATATAAAATAGTTCTTCAAAAAAATTACATAAAAGAAATGGAGATTTTATGAAAGTTGTATTGAAAAACCTCACGAAGACCTTCCCCAACCGTGACAAGAAAAAGGGCGGCGAAGGTGTTGTAGCGGTAAACAACTTTGATTTCGAAATCCCGGACGGCAAACTCATCGGTCTGCTTGGTCCTTCGGGTTGCGGAAAAAGTACTACCCTCTACATGATCAGCGGTTTGCAGAAGCCAACATCCGGTGAAATCTTATTCGGCGAAGAAGATGTTACTAACCTTCCTACCGAGAACCGCGGCGTAGGTCTGGTGTTCCAGAACTATGCACTTTACCCTCACATGACGGTAAAGCAGAACATTCTCTTCCCCCTCCAGAACCTTAAGGGAGCGGATAAGCTCACTAAGGAGCAGATGCTGGAAAAAGCATTGGAAGCAGCAAAGCTTGTTCAGATTGACGAGCTTATGGACCGTAAGCCCAGCGAGCTTTCCGGCGGTCAGCAGCAGAGAGTTGCCATTGCAAGAGCTCTTGTAAAAATGCCCCGCGTGCTTCTTCTCGACGAGCCCCTCTCAAACCTCGACGCACGTCTTCGTCTTCAGACAAGAGAGGAAATCAAGAGAATTCAGAAGGAAACCGGAATTACCACTATCTTCGTAACACACGACCAGGAAGAAGCAATGTCCATTTCCGACCTTATCGTAGTTATGAAGCTTGGTGTTGTTCAGCAGACCGGTAAGCCCCAGGAGGTTTATGACAACCCCACAAACCTGTTCGTTGCCAAGTTCCTTGGTACTCCCCCCATCAACGTATTCAGCGGTTCGATTCGCGGCGGAAAGCTTTACATCGGCGACGAGTGCGTTCTTGATGTTAAGGGTGTTGAAGATCAAGTTGTTACTGTCGGTATCAGACCCGAGGGCTTTATTCCCACTCCCGAAGGTAAGTTCACTTGTGAGCTTCGCAACCTTGAAGTAATGGGACGTGACGTAAGTGTTGTTTCCGGAAACGAAAACTCGCTCAACCCCACCATTCGTTCCATTATCGATTCCGATTATAAGGTTGACACTACAAGATCTACAATTCGATACAACCTTAAACCCCACAAGGTATTCCTCTTCAACGCAGAAACAGAAGAAAGAATTTATTTCGAGGTATAAATTATGGGAGAACCTACAGTTAAGAAGACGTTCGCTCAATCTTGGAATGAATTCAGGGTTAATTTCAAACGTTTTCTCTTGAAAATTAAATTTGATAAATGGAAGGCCTGGATATATCTGTCTCCCGCACTTGTACTGTTGGGAATATTCACCGTTTGGCCCATTTTCAATACGATAAGACTTGCATTCCTTAACGGATATGACTCGGCTATCGAACTTGGTTGGATCAACAAAGGTCAGTACTTGGGCAGACCCTATCCTTTTGCAATAGGAATTGAGAACTTCCTTACAGTTGTTCAGAATGATGAGTTCTTCACTATTCTTAAGAACACTCTTATTCTCTGCGTTCTGACAGTTCCTCTCTCCACATTTATTGCATTGGTAATTGCAGTTTCGCTTAACTCAATTAAGTTCCTTAACAGAACTCTCCAGACCATTTATTTCCTTCCTTATGTTACCAACTCCATTGCTATCGGTATTGTATTTGCAGCAATGTTTACAATGACGAAGGTTAAAAACAACGGTGAAGACATTATCGTAACGGCAGGTATTATAAACGATATAATAGGAATATTCGGAGTTCAGCCGGTTGACTGGCTTGGTCCGAAGTCCACGTATTGGGACAATATCTTCGTTATGGTTGTTTACATTGTATGGAACGCACTTCCGTTTAAGATTCTTATCCTTCTCGGCGGTTTGCAGTCGGTTAACAAGCAGTACTATGATGCTGCTAAGGTTGACGGCACCTCAAAGGTAAGAACCTTCACAAGAATTACCGTTCCGCTTCTTTCACCGATGATAGCTTATGTAGTTATAACCGGCTTTATCGGCGGATTTAAGGAATACACCAGCATTGTCGGCGTATTCGGCGAATCTATGGGACCTGTAGGTGAGGCATACCGTCTTAACACTATGGTAGGTTACATTTACAAGTACATAACAGAACATCAGGGCCGTGCCAGTGCGGCAGCTATTATTCTCTTCTTCATCATCTTTGCGGTTACTCTCGTTAACCTTAAGGTGAGCAGCAAGAAGACTCAGTATTAAGGAGGTGTGCAAATGGCTAATCTTACATCACGCACAATGCAGGAAAAGGATTACAGCAAAGTTACATCCTCTTATAAGGTTTTCCGCGGTATAGGAACAGGTGTTAACTACGCATTCCTTATCATCGTTGCTTTCACCGTCCTTCTTCCCTTCTACTGGATGCTCATTTCCTCGGTTAAATCTATGACCGAGTATATGAGAAACCCGCCCACACTCTTCCCCGAAACATTTGTATTTGAAAACTACATCTGGGCATTTAAGACAGCAAATCTGTGGAAGCTCTTCTTTAACACCGTATTCGTTGGTGTTGTTTCCACCGGTCTTTCGCTTATTATCACCATTCTCTCGGCCTTTGCATTTGCAAGACTTGAGTTCAAGGGCAGAGAAGCTCTCTTTGCAGCACTCCTTGCTACAATGATGATTCCCGGTGAGCTTTTCACCATTACCAACTATCAGACCATTGCTTCTCTTGAATGGGAGGATACATATCAGGTTCTTATAGTTCCCTTCCTTGTAAGTACGTTCTACATTTACTTACTAAGGCAGAACTTCCTTCAGATACCAAACGAGCTTTATCTTGCTGCTAAGGTTGACGGTACAAGCGACTTTAAGTATCTTTGGAAGGTTATGATTCCTCTTGCTCTTCCGTCCATCATCTCTATCACCATTCTTAAAATGATGGGCTCTTGGAACACTTACGTATGGCCTAACCTGGTTATCAGCGATCCTGATATGTATCTTATCACTCAGGGTATCCGTAACGCGGGCTTTAAGGTTGACTGGGACCCCGTACAGCAGGAATTGGTTCAGACAATGGATGTAAACATTCCCATTCAGATGGCTGCGGTTGCAGCGGTATCTCTCCCTCTCTTCCTTGTATTTATCTTCTTCAGAAAATACATTATGAAGGGTGTATCCAGAAGCGGTATCAAGGGTTAATTGATACCAAAACTAATTATTTATGTGTTAAATGCGGATAAAAACCGCTTAACAAATTATAAAAAACCGAAAGGAAGCAAACAAAAAATGAAAAAACTTCTCATTTCTCTCGTACTCCTTGTTGCTATGCTTGTAAATGTATTTGCATTTACCGCATGTAAGAAGAAGCCCGGAAACGGCAACGGCGGCAACGGCGGCGGCTACACTCCCCCTGCACTCGATGGTGTTTATGACGGTTCCAGCGTAACTATTACATTCTGGCACACCATGGGTCAGGACAACAAGGCACTTCTTGAAGATGCAATTGCAAGATTCAACGAAGTATATCCCAACATCAAGGTTGAGCATATGTCTTATGGCGACTATGATGAAGTATTCAATCAGATCAGAACCAAGCTTACCGCAGGTAAGCAGCCCAACATTGCATACTGCTATCCCGACCACGTAGCAACCTATAACAGATCCGAGTCTGTTATCACTCTTGACGAGCTTATCGCTAACACCAACGTTATCGAAAGCAGCGGCGAGATGATGGGCTTCACTCAGGCACAGCTTGACGATTTCATCGAAGGTTACTACAACGAAGGTAAGGAATACGGCGACGGTAAGATGTACTCTCTTCCCTTCCAGAAGTCTACCGAGGTTCTCTACTACAACAAGACTGTCTTCGAGGCAAACGGACTTGAAGCTCCCAAGACCTGGGACGACGTTGAGAATGCAATCAAGGTTCTCAAGGCAAAGTATCCTCTTTCCACTCCTCTCGGTTATGACTCTGAGGAAAACTTCTTCATCACCCTTGCAGCACAGCACGGTTATGATTACACCAGTGCTACCGGTGACAACTACACCTTCGTAAACGACGGCAATAAGAGCTTCATCGCTAAGTATGCTGAGTGGTATCAGAAGGGTTGGATGAGCACCTCAGCACTTATGGGTGGCTCTTACACCTCTGACGGCTTCAAGAAGGCAAATGATGAAACCGGTAAGATCTTTATGTCCATCGGTTCTTCCGCAGGCGCAAGATATCAGAGACCTGACAAGGTTGACGGTGCATATCCCTTCGATGTAGGTATTGTTCCCGTTCCTCAGGTTAATACCGCTAACCCCAAGGTTATCTCTCAGGGTCCCTCTATCTGTATCTTCGAGGATGCTGACGTTCAGAAGATCTATGCTTCTTGGCTCTTCGTTAAGTTCATCACTACCGATGCTCAGTTCCAGGCACAGTACTCCATGAAGTCCGGTTACGTTCCCGTAATCAAGTCTGTTGGTGAAACTCAGACCTATAAGGATTACCTTGCAAAGGCAAACGGCGGTGACTTCATCACCTCTCTTGTTGCTAAGGTTGCTCTTGAGCAGGAATCCTACTACTTCACTTCTCCCGCATTTGCAGGTTCTGCTGATGCTCGTACCAACGTTGGTCTTCTTGTTCAGTCTGTATTCGAGAAGTACACTCTCGGCGGCGACAACAAGGGCATGATTGATACCGAGTTCAAGAAGTACTACGACCTTTGCAACGACTAATTAAAGTCTTGTTATTTGGCCGATTAAACAAATCTATTTCTTATTTAATGTAGATGATTATGAAGAAATTTACTAAAATTATAGCTTTATTTCTCTTTCTCTGCATTGTCGTTTGCAGCTTAGGGGCTTGCGATTTAGTTAAGTCCCTGCTGCCCGGCGGCAACGAACAGAATGAAGGTGAAAATAATCAGAACGGCGGAGAAGAGCAGATAGAATGGGTTGACTACGCAGGTCAGCTTAAACTTGATATGGACTCACCCACTTACAAGTGGGAGGTTACCGTTAAGCAGCATATTGACGGCGATACAACTCACTTCTATATTTCCAGCCAGGGTAATATCAACGGTATTCCCAAAACTCCCGGTATTGACGGTATTCTTAAAGCAAGATATCTTGACATTAACACTCCCGAGTCCACAGGTAAGATTGAGCCCTGGGGCAAGGCAGCTTCCAACTTCACTAAGGAAAGAGTGACAAATGCCGAGTCCATCATTATTGAGAGTGAAGACGCAAACTGGAACGTTGACTCTACCGGTGAAAGATTCCTTGTTTACGTATGGTACAAGCTTCCCGGTCAGGAGGATTACAGAAACCTTAATCTTGAAATTCTCCAGGAAGGTCTTGCTGTTTCCAGCACTTCTGTTGATGCACTTTACGGCGAGATGTTTACCAAGGCAATCGGTCAGGCATCTGATATGAAGAAGTATGTTTATGCTCCCGCAAGTGTTAAAGACCCCGATTTCCCCTACGGCGATGCACAGTTTATGACTCTCAAGGAGCTCAAGGTTAACATTGCTGATTACCTTGGACAGAGAGTTGCTTTTGAAGGTGTTATCGTTAAAGACAACGGCGGTTCTGTTTACATTGAAGCATATGATGAAGCAGACGGCTTCTACTACGGTATCTCCGCTTACTACCTTACATCAGGTCTTGACGGCTACGGCCTTGAGCTGCTTCAGGTTGGTAACAAAATCCGCTTTGCAGGTGTTGTAGGCGAATTTGGCGGTTCTTACCAGATTACCGACCTTAAATATGATGTTTGGAACACTTCAAACTCAAAGAATATGAATCTTATCTCCACCGATAACGAAATCGGTTATCAGGAGGTTTCTTATCTCCACTTTGACCCCAGATCTAACGAAGGTTCTGTAAGAATTGACGTTATGGTTGACGGCGAAGAGGTTACAAAGGAATTTGCTTTTGCAGAACTTGCACAGGACGCTTCTGTTTCTATGAAAAACCTGAAGGTTGTTAGTGCATACACTACAAAGCAGGGCAATTCCAAGGGTGCTATCTCCCTCACCTGTCTTGTAGACGGCGTTGCAGGTCAGACTATCACCGTTCGTACAACCGTTCTCAGAGATGAAAACGATCAGGTTATCACCCAGGATATGTTCGTTGGTAAAACCATCGACGTTAAGGGAACAATTGATTATTACCTTCCCGAAGGTGAGACAGTTGGCAGCTATCAGATCGCACTCTTCTCTATAGATGATGTAGTCTTCCATTAATAACTCTATTTATAACTAATTTATTATTTGTTATTTTTTAATCGTTAATTTCGGTGTTTCACCGAAAAAATAAAAACAAAAAAAGAAAAGGAGCTATTATGAAAAGAATTTTATTTCTTATTCTCGTTATGGTTCTCACCGTTGGAGCTGTAACATCTTGCAAACTCGCAGAAAAACTCCCCTTCGACATCCCCTTCCTTAATAAGGGCAATGAAGAAGAAGGCGGCAACGAGGGCGAAGACGTTGTTCAGGAAACCGACATTCAGGAAGCAGTAAAAGAGCTTGCTGATATGTACGAGGACCTTGACGGTTCTGCTACCGAAAACGACTATGAGCTTATCGCTTCTCTCACTCTTGACAAGACACTCTTCACCATTAACTGGTCTACAGACAACTCTAACATAAAGCTTGAGCTTGTTAACGGCCTTTGGGTAGTTGATGTTCCCGACGAGGTTGAGGAACAGTTTAACTACAAACTCACTGCAACTATTACTACCGCAGGCGGACAGTCTGCTACCGTAGATTTCAACCGTATCGTTCCCGGTGGCATTGGTATGATTTCCAATCCCGAGGTTGGTAAGGCATACAAGTTTGCTCTCCTTCACGGAAACGAGAAGTGTGTTGTTTACTTCGACGGCGGCAACTATAGCAGCTATGCTTGGTATCTCTCCTACTCTACCGATCAGCTTGCAGCAGTTGACGTTTACCTTGAGGCAGTAGAAGGCGTTGAAGATGCTTACAGACTCTACTTCTACAAGGATGGCGAAAAGACCTACATCAGAGCATATCCCCGTGATGGCGACACCACCAAAGGTACTCTTGAGCTTACCACCGTTGTTCCCGAAGAGTACTACACCTTTGACAGCGAGTATAACACCCTTGTTTATACTTCTGTAACAGGCGAGTCCTTCTATATCGGTTCCTCCGGAACTTATAAGTCCATTTCTCTTTCTGCTTACTCCTATATCACCGGTGCGACCTCTTATGTTGCTCACCTTTACGGTGCAGGCGGTGTTAAGGAAGAGCTTCCCGAGCAGGAGCTTCCTACCGTTCCCGAGAACTACACCTCTCAGGATATCGTAGATGCACTCTACAAGCTCGAAGCAGGTCAGACCCTTGAAGGTCCCTATGAATTTACCGGTATTATCAAATCCATCAAGTATGAATATGATCCCGGCTACAACAACATCTCTGTAAATATCGTTGTTGAAGGCAGAGAGGATAAGCCCGTTCTTTGCTACAGACTTATTGGCGGCGAAACCCTTAAGGTTGGCGACACCATCACCGTATTTGCTGGTCTTACCAATTACAACGGTACATACGAGACCACTTCCGGCGGTGTTATCCGTAACATAGTTGAAGGAGACGGCACTCTTCCCGAGCAACCCGAAGTTCCCTCTGACGCAAAGGGTATTCTTGATGCTCTTTATGCTCTTGCAGACGGCGAGACCCTCACCGGTTCTTACACTCTTACAGGTAAGATCACAGCACTTGACTCCTACAACAACCCCACTATCGTTGTTGAAGGTTTCGAAGATAAGCCCGTTTATTGCTACAGACTCGTTGTTACCGCTGCTGTTGGCGATGTAATTACAGTTAATGCTACCACTATGAAGAACTACGGTGGCACATACGAGTTTATGAACTGTACTCTCGTTGAAAACGGTAATGATAATCCCGATAATCCCGACACTCCCGATAATCCCGGTTATGTTACTCAGATTACCGTAAACACTCCCTACAAGTACTTCCTTAACCAGACCGGTGTTGGCAAGACTCTCTACTTCGCAGGTATTATGGATGGCAACTACCTTGCAACTACCGACGATCTTGCTTCTGCAGTTGACGTTTACTTCGAGGAAACCACCGGCGGTTACCACGTTTACTTCTTAGCCGGCGAGACCAAGACCTACATCAATGCTGCAGGTTATATCAAGAACAACGGTTACCTTGGCTGTCACTTTAGTCTTGGCACCGAGCCCAACTGCGTATGGACATTCAATTCTCAGTACGGCATCATCGAGACCTATCAGGAGCTTGAAGGCAAGACCGATACATTCTTCGCAGGTACATACGGAACATATGAGACATTCTCTCTTTCCGGTGCTTACTACCGCGATCAGATCTCTTCCGGAACACAGTTCCCCGGCAGATTCATTCTCTCCGAGGGTGGCGACACTCCCGTTGATCCTCACGAGCACGTTTTCGTAGATGGTAAGTGCGAGTGCGGTGCAGAAGATCCCAACTACACCCCCGACACTCCCGTTGAGCCCGACGACGGTATTTACACCATTCTCGAAGCTCTTCAGGCACCTTCGGGCACTCAGGTTACCATTAAGGGTACTGTAGTTTCCTTCTATGAGGACTGGAGTTCTTACAACAACTGCTCTCCCTACATTGCTGACGAAGCAGGCAACAAGATTCTTATCTTCAGAACTACAACTCACGTATATGTTGGCGACCAGATCACCGTAACCGGTACTGTTACCCTTTACAACGAAGTAAATCAGATTGCTAAGGACGGTTCTGTTGTTACCATCGACGTTCCTCACACCTGTTCTTACACCGATGCAAACTGTACAGATGCAGCTATCTGTACTTCTTGCGGTGCAATTGCTGAAGGTTCTGTAGCTCTCGGTCACACCGAGCCCAACGAAGAAGGCAAGTGCGGCAGATGCGGTCTTGACCTTTCTGCTAATTATGTAACAAACGAGCTTTCCTTCTCTGACAAGGCAAACCGTACCACTTTCACTACCTCTCAGCAGGTTTGGGAGCAGAACGGCGTTAAGCTCACCAACGATAAGGGCTCCAGCACCTCTAACGTTGCTGACTATGCAGCTCCCGCTCGTTTCTACAAGAGCTCTAAGATAACCATTGAGTATGCTAATATGACAAAGATCGAGTTCGTATGTAACTCCAGCTCTTATGCTACTGCACTTCAGAACTCTATCGCTGCTGACGCAAACTACACTGTTACCGTTTCCGGTTCTACCGTTACCGTTACCTTCGTAGAGGCAGTTAACAGCTTTGTTATCGCTACTCTTTCCGGCGGACAGGTTCGTATGAACAGTCTCACCGTAACCGCTATTGGTTAATTTGTTCAGTAGAACAACAAAATAAAAGAGCCGCACCCTTCGGGGTGCGGTTTTTTGTTTATGTTGGGTTTAACTTTTCCAAAAACTATTGAATATCCGCCGCATAAGTGATATAATATCTAAGTGATATAATATCAATGTAGAAAAAGAGGGAGAAATGAAAAATATAAGCAAAATATTGACAACCTGGCTGTTAGTGCTGATTTTCCTGTTCAATGCAATAGGATGTTCTGTTATAGGAACGCAAAACAGCAATGGAAACGGGAACAACGAACAGACAGACTCAAACTTTTATATTGACTCGGCAGAGACCGTTAATCTCAAGGTTGGCGAAAGTGCAACACTGAAAATTGTTAAGTCGGATAACCTTGAAGGAGATGTTGTCTGGACAAGCAGCAGCGGATGTGTATCGGTTAATAATGGTGTAATTGTTGCTGTTTCAAAAGGCATTTCGGTTATCACCGCCACTCTTGGAGAAAAAACCGACAGTGTTACGGTAAATGTAACCGAAAACGAAAACAACGAACAAGAGGATGACGAAAACGAGGAAGAATATATCTTCGGCTCCGAATATCCCTGCATCACAATTGCTGAGGCAGAGAAAATTGCCGAGGAATATACCGACTATGCCTCCTTTGAAAGCTATTATATAGTTGCCACCGTTTCTATTATTAACAGTCTTTCCAAAGGTCAGATGTACATCAGCGATGATACAGGAAGCTTCTATGTATACAAAAGCACTTACATAGACGGTTCTTCTCTCGCACAGACCGATATTACTGTCGGTGATGTTGTTCTCATCAGCGGAACACTTCGCAACTACAAAGGAACTCTTGAAATCCAAGAAGGTGTGATTATAGCTTTCTATACTCCCGGAGAAGATATTCCGGGAAAGCCCGATCAGGGAACAGGAGACGGCGGGAGTTCGGACAATGACAACAGCGGAAGCGGAGAAAACGTTGTTGTTCCCGGTGGAGACGATCCGATTACAAGCGACCCTTACGTTAATGTATCAAAATCTCAGTTCTACGCAAACTATACTCCTGCTATAAGCTATATGGATGCTTATTACAGAACAAAGCATAATTTTATGTCGGGAAGTATTGCAGACCAGGATCAAGAGCCCACAATTTCAAATTACAGACCCACAGTTAACGGAAAATATGTAAGAAACAACGTATACCTGTTCTCCGAGGACGGAAACACCTACTATGTTGTTAATGCTTACGGAGAGCCGGTTCTTGAGGTTTACAGGGGCGGTGCATACATCACACTTGAAGAGGTTGCGGCATATGTATTTGCCTTTGGCGAGCCACCCGTAAACCAGTCCTACTCTAAAACTACATCTCCCACATCAAGTCCTTGGGGCGAATATCTCCGCCTTAACAACACAAAATTCAGCGGTGATACATATAAATATCCCTACGAGCCAGCCCTTCCTCGAATTTCGGGCTGCGGGGGTGACCTTATTTACTTTGAAATGGATATGGGAACAACCGGAACCGACTGTGATCCAAGCTATGATGCCTATATTTATAACAACGGTTATTCAATTACCAGAGGAGCTGCAAGAATTGTATACTCTTGCAAGGATATAAACGGTAACAAAATTATAGATCTTGACGAAAGATTTGTATTCTACACATATAACCACTATAACGACTTCCAGGAATATTTAAATTACTATGGCGGTTGGGGAGAAATGTTCGGAAATATTACCGGCGGAGGTACAATTTCCAGCAAGTATAACTATAGCCCCACTCCCTACGTTTCGGTTTACCACGCACCGCTTAGTCAGACATCACCCATTGTTGTGGTTTACTACTATGTTCCTAAGAACGAATACGTAGCTTAATTTAGCAATTGTTTAAACAAAAAATCAAAAAAGAAAAAGACGAAAATTCTGCAATTTTCGTCTTTTTTGTTGCAATATGACAACAATTATTTACAAATTCCTTTAATTTCTTCGTAAACAGAAAGATTTGTCCGTCCGTTTGAGAGAGGTGTGATAGATACAAATCCGTCTCTTATACTATCTGTATCAAACTCGGAATTTCCCTCTTGATCCTGAATTATATAACCCGTTTGCTCCCACATATCATCTCCGATATATTTAAACTCGTCGTGGAAATATGTGCCGCCCTGCTTGGTTATTCTTATTTCACCTCGAGTGGCAGGAAGATTTACATTATAAAGCAGATTTTTTGAGAGCAAATCATTTTCCATAATAAAGTTATATGCTCTCTCGAGGTTTTCTTCAGCACCCTCAAGTGTGTTTGGTGCAGTAGAAAAGGCGATTGCGGGTATTCCGTGTCTTCCTGCCTCAAATATTGCACCGGCAGTTCCCGAATACACGATATCCTTACCAAGGTTAAATCCGCGGTTTATGCCGGAAAATACAATATCATATTCCCCCTTTAAGCCCAGCATAGCAAATCTAATACAATCGGCAGGGGTTGAGTCCATATAATAGGTCTCTACGCCCTCAAAAAAGTCGATTTTTTTGATCTCTATTGGTCTTGTAAAGTCGATTGCGTGGCTTTTTCCGCTTTGTTCCACCTTTGGTGCAACGATGGTAACATCACCCTTTGTTTTTGCCCATTCGGCAAGAAATGCAATGCCTTCCGCAAATACTCCGTCATCGTTGGTTATAAGAATTCTCATAGCCATCCCTCGTTATTTTCCTTGTACTCTTTAAGTCTTGCGTCTGCGTCGGAAATAAGGTTTTCCATTTCTTCCTTGGAGTAAACGGTAGCACCTGCCGCACAGGCATGACCTCCGCCGTGATACTTTTCACCGATAGAGTTAATTGTTACAAATCTTGAACGAAGTCTTACGCGGATACTTCCGTCGTCATTGTCTATAAATGCAAGCCAGATAAGACTGTCTTTGATAGAATCCATAAGCGAAACAGAAGAGCTTGCATCCTCCTGAGAAAGTCCGAACTGCTCCTGCATTTCCTTTGTTACGTGAAGATATACCACACCGTTTTCGGTAATCTGCATCTGTCCGTAGGCATATGCCTCAAACTTGTAAAGATGGAATTCCTTCATATAAAGATTTGCATACATTGTATCGGTATCTATTCCGACATCGAGAAGCATACCGGCAAGTCGCATAGTCTCGCCCGATACGTCTCTGAATCTGAATCTGCCTGAGTCGGTAACCATACCGCAGTAAATATAAGTTGCGGCTTCGCTGTCGATTTTAAGCTCATCTTTAAAGGTAGCATAAAAATCTGCTATCATCTCACAAGCAGAGGATCTTTCCTCTTCAACCCACATGGGATCACCGTATGGAGCGATATTGATGTGGTGATCAATCTTAATAAGCTCCTTGCAAAGAGTAAACTTCTGGTTGGAAATTCTCTCCATTGTGCCTGTGTCAACAACAATACCAAGTGCATCGCTGTAATATTCGTCGCTTACCGGATCATCCTCAACACCGAGAAATTCCATATACTTTGCAAAATCAGAGTTCTGAAGAATGATTTCTTTTTCGGGATAAGTGAGTTTGAGTATTCTCTGCAAGCCCTTAGTTGAGCCGGTTGCATCGCCATCAGGTCTTTTGTGACGGAAAATGATTATTTTATTGTATTCCTTGATTTTATCAAGAATTTTCTTTTTGATTTCGTAGCTCATAAACTTCTCCCTTTAATTTTCCTCGGTTTGTGCAACAATGTCTGCCAAAAGCTTCATTGCCTCGTCTCTGTCTTTTAGAGTTGCACCGCTTGCCTTCTGGTGTCCTCCGCCGCCATACTTTACGGCAACGGGATTGATGTTGTGAGTGTTAGAACGTATCTCGCAAAGCACACCGTCATCGGTTTCGGTAAAATTTACCCAGCTTTCAATTCCCTTGATTTCGCTCATAACATTAACCATTCCGCGAGAAATAGTAAAGATATCTGCACCAAGCGACTGAACCTCTGCCTTATCGGTGTAAATATATGCAACCTTGGCTGTTTCAAGCTGAATTTTAAGTGTGAATTTTGCTCTGAGCTGGATAAAGAAGAGCTCATCTGCGTAAAGATTTCTGAAAATATCGCTTGTGCTGAATTTGCGTTCCATAAGGAAGGATGCAACGCGGAAGGTTTCGGAATTGACAGAATCATATCTGAAACGTCCCGAATCTGTAATCATACCTGTATAAAGTGCCTTGGCAGCAACAGGAGAAACGGTAAGATCAAGATCTCTTGCCATTGCAGCTACCAGGCCCGCACAGCTTTCATAAGAGGTGGCTGTAACCTCTTCATCACATATTTTTTCAACAAAAAGATGATGATCCATTCTTGCACTTGCCTCAGCAAGAGTATATCTTTCATCAGAAATAAGTGTTTTTGCAGATGTATCAAGAACTATTGCAAGAGCACCGTTATACAGATCATCGGTAATCTCGTCCATTGGCTGAGTAAGCATAAATGCATATCTTGGAGTCATATCACCAACCATATACACTTCTTTTTCGGGGTAACTGTCCTTTATGATGTAATAAAGGCCGATCTGGCTGCCGAGAGCGTCGCCATCGGGATTTTTATGACGGTGAATAATAATTCTGTCGTATTTCTCGAGAAGAGCGAGTATTTTACTAAACATTTTTTGTCCTTTCAGGGCCATATTAACCCATTTTATCATTTTACATTCGTATTATACCACAAAACGACAGAAATTGCAACGAATTTTTTCTTTCAAAAAACAAAAAAACGGATTTTTTCTTTTTCTGAATTTGCATTTTATCAAGCAATTAGTCAGCGGATTTTCTTTTTTTTTGAAAAAGTCAAAAAGTCGCCTTTAATATGTCAATTTTTCCCTCTTCTTTTTGTTGACTTTTCACAAACTTATATTTAATAATTATTGTTAAGATGTTGACATTGTTATTATTAGATGGTACAATATTATAGAGTCGAGTAAAATCCGACATACACCTTTTATTTAGTGAAAGGAATACCATTTATATGAACAACGCACAAAAAAACTTCGGATTTCGTCACAAGAGCGGTATTTTGATGCCCATCAGCTCACTTCCCTCTGCATACGGAATTGGATCGTTTGGTAAAAACGCATACAACTTTGTTGATTTTCTTTCCGATACAAAGACAAAATGCTGGCAGGTTTTGCCTCTCAACCCTACATCCTACGGTGACAGCCCTTACCAGTCTCCCGCAGCAGTAGCAGGCAATCCCTACTTTATAGACCTTGATATTCTTGCTAAGGCGGGCTTGCTTACCAAGGATGAGCTTAAGGAAAACAGACATGACACAGCAAGAGTTGACTACGGCTGGCTCTTTAACACCAGATATACTCTTCTCCGTAAGGCATATGCAAGATTTTTTGAAAAGGGCGGAAACAAGCTTCCCGCATACAAGAAATTTGTAAAAAACAATGCCCATTGGCTTCCCGACTACTCACTGTTCATGGCACTCAAAACGCACTACAATCACGCGGTGTGGACTTCTTGGGCAGATGAGCATAAGGATGTTAAAAAGGCAAGAAGTCACCGTAGCGAGTTTGAAGATGAATGTGGCTTCTGGCAGTGGATTCAGTATGAATTTTCTGCACAGTGGCAGGCACTTCTCTCCTATGCTCACAGCAAGGGTATTGTGATTATCGGTGATATGCCTATCTACGTTGCACATGACAGTATGGATGTTTGGCAGGCACCCGAGCAGTTCCTGCTTGACGAAAACTACAATCCCACCGTTGTTGCCGGCTGTCCTCCCGACGGATTCTCTCCCGACGGTCAGCTTTGGGGCAACCCCATTTACAACTGGACTCTTATGGAAACAGACGGTTTCTCCTGGTGGCAGAAGAGAGTTCAGGAAAGCTTTAAGATTTACGATATCCTTCGTATAGACCATTTCAGAGGATTTGCCGGATATTACAACATTCCTTTCGGTGACACCACCGCACGAAACGGAAAATGGGACAGTGCTCCCGGTATTGCACTCTTCAGAACTATTGCAAGAAACTTCCCTAAGGCGAAGATTATTGCCGAGGACCTTGGCTTTATCACCCCCGATGTTCGCGAGCTTCTTGATGATTGCGGCTTCCCCGGAATGAAGATTTTGCAGTTCGCATTCTATGATGACGACGCAGAATATCTTCCCAGAGTGTATCCCCACTCCAACTGTGTTGTATATTCGGGATCTCACGATGCAGACTGTACAAAGAGCTGGATCAACAACCTTACAGAATATTCTGTAAAGGCACGTTTTGACAGAGAGTGTCCCAAGAGAAAGGGCCAGAGTCGTACATATGACGTTATCGAGCTTGCTATGTCAAGCATCGCAAATCTTGCTGTAATTCCTATGCAGGATTACCTTGAACTTACAAATGAAGAAGGCAGAATGAACACACCTGCCGTTGCAGAAGGCAACTGGAACTGGCGCCTTTCCAAGAGATACAGAACCGCCGCCCTCACCGCGAAGATCAAGGATATTACCGTACGCAACAAGCGTGCAACAAAATAATTAAGATATTTATTTTTAAATAATTTACATAAGAAAGGAAACAAAAAACATGACCAAGCGTATAGTATCCATTGTTCTTGTACTTATGATGCTTCTTGGTATTTGTATCTCCACAGCTTCTTGTGCATATCTTGAAAGAGTTGTTGGCGAAGAAAACCTTGGCGAAGAGTATATGGACAAATATTACCCTGACAGAGATAAGGGTGATGGAAATAACTCCGCTAACACCAATCCCGGCGGCGACAATGGCGAAAACCAGGGTGGCAATCAGGATGGAAACCAGGGCGGCAACCAGGGCGACGAAAATGTTATTCCTAACGAGCACGCGTCCTATGCTGAGAGAAAAGAGGGTTACAACCTTATTACTTTCTATTGGTACAACCCCCTTGCAGACGTAAGCAAGTGCGACCTTTGGACCTGGTGGGACAACGGTGGCGGCGGTGCGTTCCTTTGGGAGCCCTGTGACTACGGTTACAGAGTAACCCTTAGTGTTCCCGATGATATTACCGAGGTTGGTTTCATTCCCCGTAAGAACTGCACCGAGCCCGGTGGAGAATCCTGGGGTTATGCAGACAAGGACTGCGGTCCCGACGACCTCTTTGCTACCATCGAGGGCGAAGACACCTTCATTTATCTCAGAGGCGGTAGAAACGACTCTAACCAGTATCATAGCAATGACGGAGGAAAAACTCTTACAGTGATTAAAAAGTTCAACCTTGCGGGTATTGTTAACAGCAATACTATTGAGTATATCGTAACTCCCGCTACCAAGCTTTCCAGAATCAGCCAGGTTAAAGTTATGGATGGCGATAAGGAAATTGCGGTTACCGGTATTACCAACCTTAACAAGTCCAGTACAACCGGTAAGATCACCGTTGATGCAGAGCTTGATATTACAAAGAACTATACCGTATATATCGAGGGCTTCGGTGAGAAGGAAGTTGTTTCCACCGACATTTTCGATAGCGATTGGTTCGCAGATAACTACCACTATGATGGCAACGATCTCGGTTCCACCATCAACGGCGACGGCACCGTAACCTACAAGGTTTGGGCTCCCACCGCATCTAAGGTAGTTCTTAACCTCTTTAAGAACGGCGGCAAGGACGAATCCGATCCTTCTGACGTAAGCTACGATATGGTTCGTGGCGATAAGGGTGTTTGGTCCTACACCGCAGCAGGCGGCCACGGCACATATTACACCTACTCTGTTACCACATCTATTGGTACACAGGAAGCAGTTGACCCCTATGCAAAGGCAGCAGGTGTTAACGGTGATCGCGGAATGGTAGTTGATCTTTCTCTTACCGATCCTGACGGTTGGGCTGCTGATCAGTCCTTCAAGACAGGTATTGACAGCTACTCTGATGCTATCGTTTGGGAAATCCATATCAGAGACTTCTCTAACAATATCGATTTCGGCAGCGAAGAAGCAAACGAAAAGTATCAGGGCAAGTATCTTGCCTTCACTCAGGAAGGTCTTGTAAACGAGTACGGCATTCCTGTTGGTATTGATTACCTCAAGGCACTTGGTGTTAACTATGTTCACCTTCTTCCCTCCTACGACTATGCAACCGTTAAGGAAGAGGATCCTGACAGCGGATTCAACTGGGGCTACGATCCCAAGAACTACAACGTTCCCGAAGGAAGCTACTCCACAAATCCCTTCGACGGTGCAGTAAGAATTGAAGAATACAAGCAGATGGTTATGGCTCTTCACGAGGCAGGCATCGGCGTTATTATGGACGTTGTTTACAACCACACCTTTGATAAGAATGCAAGCTTTAACAGAATCGTTCCTTATTACTATTACAGATATAAGGCAAACGGTGCAAACTCCTCCGGCTCTGGCTGTGGTAATGATACCGCTTCTGAGAGATATATGTACGGTAAGTTTATGGTTGAGTCTGTAAACTACTGGATGGAAGAGTATAACCTTGACGGCTTCAGATTCGACCTTATGGGTCTTCACGATATGAAGACTATGCAGAAGGTTGAGGCGGCTGTTCATAACATTGATCCCACCGCAATCATTTACGGTGAGGGCTGGCAGATGATGGACAATGCATATCCCGGTGCAGTTTCTGCTCACCAGGGTAACATCGGTCAGATCACTCCTACCAACGGTGCTATCGGCACTATCGCAGTATTTAACGATACTATGCGTGTTGGTCTTAAGGGCGAAAGCGATGACAAGACCAAGGGTTACATCAGTGGCGACCTTACTAAGAGAGCAAGAGTTATCTTCGGTGTTAAGGGCGGCGTTACTGTTGGTGCTTCCGGTTCTTGGTGGAAGGTTAACAACGACATGGTTGTAAACTACCTCTCCGCACACGATAACAGCACTCTTTGGGATAAGCTTGCTATCTCTAACGGTACTCAGTCTGTTGATATGAGACTTAAGATGAACCGTCTCGGTGCAACAATCCTCTTCACATCCAAGGGTATTGTATTCTTCCAGGCGGGCGAAGAAATGCTTCGTACCAAGCCCAATGAAAAGGCACCTAACGGCTTCGATCACAACTCTTACAAGTCCTCTGATGAAATTAACAATCTCAAGTGGGATACTCTTAAAGAGGGATCTATCCAGTATGAGATGTTCAAGTACTACGCAGGTCTTTGTGCAATCAGAACTTCCTTTGATATCTTCACCGATAAGAGTGCAAGCTTCATGGTATACGAGCACCAGGACAACTCCGGCTACAACATCATCATTGATGACGGTCGTGGCGGCAGAGCTGTTGTAGTTGTTAACCCCCACGCTTACAACATCAACTTCACTCTTGACGGTTCCTATCATATGATTTGTGACGGTTCTCAGGCAGGTATCTCCAGTCTTGGCGTTGTAAGTGGCGATGTTTCCATTAAGGGCTACAGTGCTTGCATCTTTGTAAACACTCAGGTTCTTAACAACCCTAACTAATTAGTAGTTAATACTTTAAAATAGTTATAACTAAGGGCGGTCCTTTCGGATCGCCCTTTTTATGTAAAAAATCCGCCGTAAAATAACGGCGGATTTTGTTATGTTGTTTTTATTACTTAGTGAAAAAGTCAACAACGTCTTTCGCAAGACGGTCGGGACAGTCTACCATAGGAGAATGTCCGCAGTTTTCGTAAGGAAGAAGGGTTGCAAGATCGCCAAGTGCGTTATAGTTATCAAGCACCATATAATCGGGAACAACAATGTCCTTATCAGCCATAGTAAGAGCTACGGGGCAATTAATGATCTTAATGCTTCTGTCACCCTTGCCATATGGGGTTAACTCATCAGACATATTAATGTTTG
>JAZSRX010000013.1:0-78507 GCA_045538685.1 Eubacteriales bacterium
GGGAAAAACCTTGCTTGGCTCTGACAGCCATACTCCAACAGGCGGTGGAATAGGTATGCTTGCAATCGGTGCAGGCGGGCTTGATGTTGCGGTTGCTATGGGCGGCGGTGCATATTATATCACTATGCCAAGGGTGATTAAGATTAACCTTACAGGCAAACTTTCGGATTTTGTATCTGCAAAGGACGTAATTCTTCACGTTCTTCGCCTTCTTGGTGTAAAGGGCGGCGTCGGTGCGGTAATTGAGTATAGCGGAGAGGGTGTAAAGACACTTTCTGTTCCTCAGAGAGCAACCATAACCAATATGGGTGCAGAGCTTGGTGCAACAAGCTCGGTATTCCCCTCCGACGAGATAACCCACGCATTTCTTTGTGCACAGGGCAGAGAGGGAGATTATAAGGAGCTTTCTCCCGATGGCGACGCAACCTATGACTGCGAATACACCGTTGATCTTTCGGCTCTTCGACCTCTTGCCGCCTGTCCTCACAGCCCCGACAACGTGAAGGATGTAAGCGAGCTTTCGGGAATGAAGATAGATCAGGTTTGTATCGGCTCTTGCACAAACTCCTCTCTTTCGGATATGCTTACCGTTGCCGCCATACTCAAAGGAAAGACAGTTCATCCCGACGTTTCTCTTTCAATTTCTCCCGGCTCAAAGCAGGTTTATACAATGCTTGCAGAGTGCGGTGCTCTTGCCGATCTTATTGCGGCAGGTGCGAGAATTCTTGAGTGTGCCTGCGGTCCTTGTATCGGTATGGGCTTCTCGCCTAAGTCAAAGGGTGTAAGTCTTCGTACCTTTAACCGTAACTTCCTTGCCCGTTCAGGCACTGCTGACGCAAGTGTATATCTTGTGTCTCCCGAGGTTGCGGCGGCATCTGCCATAGCCGGAGTTTTCACCGATCCCACATCTCTCGGCTCAGCTCCCGAAATTTCCATTCCCGAAAGATTTGTTATTAATGACAATCTTATCGAGCTTCCCGCATCACAGGAGAAGTCGAAAAACATAACCGTTGAGCGTGGTCCTAACATCAAGCCCATTCCCAAGGGCAAATCTCCCGAGGAAAATCTTGAATGTCAGCTTATTCTTAAGGTTGGCGACAACATCACCACCGACCATATAATGCCTGCCGGTGCAAAAATTTTGCCCTACCGTTCCAATGTTCCAAAGCTTTCGGAATTCTGCTTTACTGTTTGCGATCCCACCTTCCCCGAAAGAGCGAAGGCAGAGGGGGGCGGTGTGATACTTGGCGGTCACAACTACGGCCAGGGCTCTTCGCGTGAGCACGCGGCACTTGTTCCGCTTTATCTGGGTGTAAAGGCGGTTATTGCAAAGAGCTTTGCCCGTATCCACGTTGCAAATCTTATTAACTTCGGCATAATTCCGATGACACTGAAAAACGAGAGTGATTATGACAGAATAGCAGAGGGTGCAAAAATCAAAATCGAAAACTTCCGCTCTGCCGTTGAAAGCAACGATACCGCATATCTTACGGTAGATGGCTCGGATGAAAAAATAGCTCTCTCGCTTAATTTCTCTGACAGACAAAGAGAAATTCTTCTCGCGGGCGGAATGTTAAATTACACCAAAAATAAAGGTTAATGCAAAGAAAGGTTTACAAAAATGATAGATTATACTAAAAATCTTGACGAGGCCTGCCTGAAATTCAGAAAAATTCTCGAAGGACAGCTCTCTCGCATTGAAGATATGAAGGCACAGGGTGACTTTACCGACTATGCCGCCCTTGATACAATTAAGATAGGTGTTTGCGGCGGTGACGGCATTGGCCCGATCATCACCAAAGAAGCAGCTCGAGTGCTTGAATTTATGCTTTCCGACCTTGTGAAAAGCGGAAAGGTTGAGTTCAGAACGATAGATGGTCTTACCATTGAGAACCGTATTGCGAAGGGAAAGGCAATTCCCGACGAGGTTATGGCAGAGCTGAAGGCCTGCGACGTTATTCTGAAAGGCCCTACCACCACACCCCAAAAGGGTGACGGAATGCCCAATATCGAGTCTGCAAATGTTGCTATGCGAAAGGCACTTGACCTGTTTGCCAACATTCGTCCCGTAAAAGTTCCCGAGGAGGGCATTAATTGGTGCATCTTCCGCGAGAACACCGAGGGCGGTTATGCGGTAGGTTCTTCGGGATTCAACGTGACAGAGGATCTGGCGGTTGACTTCACCGTTACTACAAAGCAGGGCTCCGACAGAATCGCTCGAATTGCATATGATTACGCGAGAAAGAACGGATGCACAAGGGTTTCGCTTGTCACCAAGGCAAATATTATAAAGACCACCGACGGCAACTTCCTTGAAGATTGCCACAAGGTTGCCGCCCTTTATCCCGAAATCACCACAGACGAGTGGTATGCCGACATTATGACCGCAAAGCTTGTTGACAAAAAGCGCCGTGCCGACTTCCAGATACTTCTCCTTCCCAACCTTTACGGCGATATCATCTCCGACGAGGCGGCAGAGTTCCAGGGCGGAGTAGGCACAGCAGGATGTGCCAACATAGGCAAAAAGTACGCAATGTTCGAGGCGATTCACGGCTCTGCACCCAGAATGGTTAAGGAGGGCAGAGACATTTATGCCGATCCTTGCTCTATGCTTCGTGCCTGCGTAATGATGCTCTCTCATATCGGTTATCAGGACAGAGCAGACAAGCTTGAAAGAGCACTTGATATCTGCACCTTCGAGGAAAAGAAGCTTACAATAACAGGCCGTTCCACCGGTGCAACCTGTCGTGAGTTTGGCGACTATGTAATGGAAACACTAAAATCGCTTTAATACCATTTTCAGCAGAAAAACCTCTTACGAAATCTTACGTAAGAGGTTTTTCTTTTTTTATTCACTTAATCTACAACACGAACCCTGTTAATTCCATAGTAGCTGAAAAGCTCAATATCATCAGCCGTAATTCTCTCGCCGCTTATAACAATGGGAACTGCGGGAGGGCAGGAAAGGGTTGGAGATGCACAAATTCGTCCTTTTGCTTCTTCGATCGACACAAGAGTGTTTTTTGCAAGAGTTGCAGAACGTATGGAAAGCACTCTTTCGTGGGGGGTGACAGAGGGAATATTCTGCTTTTTCGCTTCTGCTTTGCAGCAAGTCAGGGCGGATAAAAGCTTCTCAAAGTCCCCATCCGAGTTTTCGGGAGTCAGCATTAAAACCGTATAATCGGGGTCTGCAAATTCCGGCTCGATCCCGAATTTGCGAAGGTGATTTGCAAGCTTTTCACCCTGCTTGATAACGATTTTAAACGGCTCGCTTGGGCATATTTCAATACCGAGCGAGGCAATTTTCGCCTTTATATCCTCGGCTTTTTTTGAAAGCTCTGTTATTTTTTGTGAGTAACCTTCCGAAAGCCGTCTGTTACAAAGATCAAGCGACGAAAGTGTAAGATAAGAAGGGCTTGTTGATGCAAAAAGCGACAAAGCCGCCCTTGCTCTATTCAGATATTCCTTAAAATCCGTTGAAATGTGCAGATATGCACCGCCTGTCAGAACAGGCAGAGTTTTATGTGCCGAGTCGGCACACATTGCAGCACCGAGAGATATGGGATGCATATCCTTCGGCAAAAATTTAAGATACGCACCGTGTGCGTTGTCTACCAGAAGGGGAATTCCGTATTCTTTGCAAACCGCCGAAATCGACCTGATGTCAAGCATATTTCCAAGATAATCCGGAGAGGTAACATATACCGCACAGGGCTGTTTTTCCGCCTTTTCGACAGCACATCTCACATCGTTTTCTGTGATGTCACAGGAGCAGATGTGTTCCTTTTTCTCGGGATAGATAAAATCTACGTCAAGATCCAGCAGGGCAGCACCGCGAACAAAGGAGGAGTGAACATTTCTCGCCGCCAAAACAAGCGGCTTTTCATCTCCTTTTCTCTCGCTTACCAGGGCAAGCATCGCCTTTATTGCCAAGGTTGAGCCCTCGGTGGAGTAAAAGCTGTGTGCTGTGCCGTAAAGGGAGGTCAGATTGTTTTCGCTTTCCTCAATTATACCCTCTGCCGAATAAAGCACGTCTGCACCCGAAATTTCGGTTATATCAAAGGGCTCGCAGCCGATTTCACCACAACCCTTGTGACCGGGCATATGAAAACGGGTAGCTCCGCTATCCGAATATTGCTTTACAAAATCAAAAATTGGTGTTGTCATAACAATTCTCATCTTTCCGATAAGATACTTTTGCCTTCCAGTTAAGATATATTACTCGCCGTCAGCAATCTGCAACATTACCGCACACTCAATCCTCTTCTTGAAAAGCTCACAGCCGTACTTGTAAACACCGCCGATAGAGCCGGTTGCGTGATAGGAATTGGCCGCACAGCCACCCGAGCAGTAAAGACGTGCCCAACAGTCGCGGCATTCCTCTCTTGCGTATGCGTTGCAGGAACGGAACTCGTCCTGAACGGCGGTATTCTTTACACCGTTCCAGATGTCACCGAGCGAGTATTTTTCGTCTCCCACAAACTGATGACAGGGGAAAAGCTCGCCCCAGGGTGTAACCGCCATATACTCTGTGCCCGAACCGCAACCTGTAATTCTCTTGTAAATACAAGGGCCGTGCTTCAAGTCAAGCATATAGTGATAGAAGGTAAAGGGACGTCCTTCCTTCTTTCTCTTAATCATTTCTTTTGAAAGAATCTCATACTGCTCAAAGAGTATGGGAAGATCCTCCTCCGTCAATGCATAAGGATCGCCGGGAGGGCAAACAACCGGCTCCATAGAAAGCTCGGTGAAGCCAAGATCCGCCATATGAATAATATCGTTTGTAAAATCAACGTTGTTGTGTGTGTATGTGCCACGCACATAGTAGCCCTTGCCGCCGCGACTCTCTACAAGTCGCTTGAAATTGGGAACAATTGTGTCGTAGCTTCCCTTGCCCGAATAGTCAACGCGGAAGTGATCGTTCACCTCTTTTCTGCCGTCAAGCGACAGAACCACGTTGTGACACTCTTTGTTAAGGAAGTCAATCATCTCGTCTGTAAGGATCATACCGTTTGTGGTGTATGTAAAGCGGAAGTTCTTATTTTTCTCTTTTTCCACACTTCTTGCGTACTCTACAAGTCGCTTTACCACGTCAAAGTTAAGCGAGGGCTCACCGCCGAAGAAGTCAACCTCAAGATTTCGTCTTGTGCCCGAGTTTTCAATAAGGAAATCGAGTGCTCGCTTACCTACCTCAAAGGACATAAGAGCTCTCTCACCCTGATATTTTCCCTGGCTTGCAAAGCAGTATGAGCAGTTCAGGTTGCAGGTGTGGGCAACGTGAAGGCAAAGTGCCTTTACAACCTTGCTGTTGTTTTTGAAATTGGTTGCCAGACCCTCGTAGGCATCAACCGAGAAAAGCTTTCCCGCCGCTTCAAGCGATGCGATGTCCTCTAAACACTCAAGAATCTCGGACTCGTTAACGTCATCAAGATGACCGTATCTTTTCATAATCTCGCTGACAATTTCCTCTTTTGAGTGTATCTTATACATCTCAATGATGTCATAAGCAACCTCGTCAACGGTATGCACCGAGCCCGACGCAGTGTCAAGAATTATATTATATCCGTTTAATTTGTACTGATGTACCATTTATTTTCTCCGTTCAATAAAAGAATGGGTGTCGCAGTAATTTGCGACACCCTTTTGAAAACCAAATTACTTATTCTGATTCTCGCACTGCTGATTTGCAACGCCGCAAGAGGTCTTGCAAGCAGACTGGCAGGAGGTCTGGCACTCGCCACAACCACCGTTCTCAACGGTCTTTGCAATATCCTTAGTTTCAATAGTGTTGATTCTCTTCATTTTTAAAGCCCTCCGCTTTTAGTTTATAGATTAACATTGTTATTATAGCACAACAAGCAAATCTTGTCAATAGTTTAAAAAATTTTATTATATTGCACCGATTTCGCCGTCAATGCTTTTAAGTGCCTTTTTGAACTGAATGGCGAACAGCACCGCCGTAAAGGTCACCGCAAGAGTGTCTGCAATCGGCTCTGCAAGGTAGATGCCGGTTGTCTTGTTTCCTTCCTCAAAGAACATCGGAACAATATAGATAAGAGGCAAAAGCAGCACAAATTTTCTCATTATCGCCACCGTTACCGAGGAAAGTGCCTTGCCAAGCGAAACAAATGTCATCTGGCAGGCAACCTGTATGCCGAAGATGCCAAGTACGGCACAGTAAATGCGAAGTGCCTGTGCGGTGAAGCCGATAGATTCCGAGTTGGGATTGAAAATATATGCAAAGCCCTCGGGGAACAGCATAACTGCCGCCCAGACGGTTACGGAATAAACAAGACTGCAGGTTAGAAGAAGCTTGAAAATTCCCTTTACTCTATCTTTGTTCTTTGCACCGTAATTGTAGCTGATTATCGGTTGAGCACCCTGTGCAAGTCCCTGAAGGGGAAGCATTGCAAACTGCATTACGCTTGTGAGAATAGTCATTGCTCTTACCGCCACGTCACCGCCGTGGTGAAGCAGGGAAGAGTTAAAGCAAATCGAGATAACACTTTCGCTTGCCTGCATAATAAAATGAGCCGAGCCAAGTGCTATACAGGGCAAAACAAGCTTTGCTTCTATTTTGAATTGGTTAAGCTTCAGGCGAAGAATACTCTTTTTTCCTGCAAGAAAGGCGATAACCCAGATGCAAGAAATTGCCTGAGATATTACTGTGGCAAGTGCCGCACCGCCAACACCCAAACCAAATACAAAAATAAACAAAGGATCAAGGGCAATGTTTGCCACCGCACCTATTACAACGGTAATCATTCCCATCCTGGCAAATCCCTGGGCGGTGATATATGCGTTCATACCCAAAGTAAGCTGAACAAAAATCGTACCGACAGAATAAATTTTCATATATTCGGCGGCATACCCAATAGTGTTTTCACTTGCACCGAAGGCAAGAAGCAAAGGTCTGTGGAAGACAAGCATCAGCACCGTCAGAACAACCGAAATAGTGCATTGCAGAGCAAAGCAAGAGCCCATTGTCCGTTCTGCCGAGTCCTTGTCGCCCTGTCCCATAAAGATTGATGCTCTCGGTGCTCCGCCGCCTGCCACAAGTGCCGCAAATGCAGAGATTATCATAATCAGGGGCATACAAACGCCCACACCTGTCAGGGCGGGATCACCGATATCCTTCATATTTCCTATATAAATTCTGTCGACCAGATTGTACATAAGATTGATAAGCTGTGCGGTTATGGTTGGCAGGGCGAGCTTGAACAACAGCTTGCCAAGCGGGTCTTTGCCAAGGAAGTCGTTGTTTTTAGTTTGACTCATTTTGTTTTTCCGTTTCTATAATTTTTGCATTTCCGCTCTCTCGGATTACCTCGCCGATAGAGCCGGCAATAATTTTTCCGCTTTCGGGATTTTTAACACTGTCGATATGTCCCACAACCTCTGCCTCAACACTTGATTTTTCAAAGGACAGGTCGCAGTCCTGCATTTTGCAGTTAATCAGCTTCAGATTTTTGCAATAGCAAAGTGGCTGAGTGCCGATTATCGTGCAGTTTTCAAAAGTCACATTCTCGCAATACCAGGCGAGATACTCGCCCTTTACGGTTGAGTTGCGAATGGTAACATTTTTCGCGTGCCAGAAGGCATCCTTTGTGTCAAAATTACAGTTTTCAAACACCGAGTTTTCTATGTATTGGAAGGAATATTTTCCCTTAAATTCAACATTGTTAAAATTAATGTTTGTCGATCGAAGCATAAAATATTCGCTGACAAATTTGCTGTTTTTCACCTCAATGTCCGAGGAAAACCAACCAAATTCGGGAGAAATAACGTCAGATTCGGAAATAAAGACCTTTTTGCACTCACGCACCGCCTTGATTCCGTGAAGCTTTGCCCCGACAATTTCAATGTGGCTTGAATACCAAAGGGCAGCACGGCAGTTTTCTGTCATCTCGCTATTCCATATATGTACACCGTCACAATGCCAGAGAGGATAGCGAAGATTGAAATAGCATCTCTCGACAGTGACGTCGTCTGCCTCTTTAAAGGCACTTTCACCGTCGGCAGGGCCGTCAAAGCTACAGTCTCTTACATATATTTCTTTTTCACCGTATAATGCACGTTCTGCATCGAATGATAAATTTTCGTAGTATTTCATTTTTGTTTCCTTTTTAATTTACAGCGCCGATTTTATCTTCCTCTCTTACCGTAAGGTAAAAGTCGTACTTCGGGCGGTAGTCTGAATTTGCGGTTTTTCCCACATCAATGCCGAAGTCCTCACCGAGAGGGACATCACTTAAAAAATTACCGTCACCGAAGTCACCGTTAAGCTGGGAGGGGGGAAGGGTGCTTTCGTATATACTCAACTCTCCCTCTCCGATAAAGCAGTTGGAGAAGAATCGTAGATTTTTAATATAGCTTTCTGGAAATTCTGTTTCAACGGCTCGGTTTTCGCCTGCAAAAATGTTGTTTGCAAAGATAATTCCGTCTGCCTTTGAGATAATAACGTCATATCCTCCGCCGTTACCCACAAAGGTGTTGTTATAAACAAGACAATTTTTAACTGTTCCGCTGGTTTTTGTGTCGTAACCGCCAACTCGCATAGCGCAAACGGTATTGCCCGAAAGAATGTTGTTTCTTACAATAATATCGGTAACCGGATAGCTTTCGTTAAGCTCCTCAGAGCCGATTTCAATACCATACTGACAGTTTGATACAAAGTTTCCTTCTATAAGGCAATTTCTTCCACCGTCAACGTATATTCCGCCACAGTCTGCATAAACAGAGTTGCAGTTGTAAACCCTATTATAAGACGCAACGCAGAAACGAGCCTGGTCAAGTGCCTCCACCGAGCAATATCCTGCATTGCCGTAGAAATCAATACCGATATTTGTGTTATCAAACACCTCGTTGCCGATAACGTAGCAATACTCGCAGTTGCCTGCGAAGGAAATTGCCTCGCTGTATCCGAGAGTCATATTGTAACAACGGTTGTTGAGAAGAACAATATTGTTTATGGACTTCCGACTTTCGCCAATGAACAGAAAGGCGTTGCTTCCGCCCTTTGTGGTTGTGGTATGAAGGTCGTGAACCGTTATGTTGTTGAAGATAATGTGATTTTGTCCGCCATCATAGCAGGCAAATGCCGCAGTATATTCATCGGTAGCCGAGCAGATATCCAGATCCTCAAATATAAGATAGCTGCAATCTCCGTCAAGGCCGAAGAAAATATACTCACCGTTCTCGTGATATTTGCTTATGTTTTCGGGGGTGGTTGTGAGAACTGCCTGTTCTGTGGGATAGCTTTTAATTGTGATATAGCTGTCCTTTGTACCGCTTATAGAAAGCCAGATTGCTTCCTTGAAAACATATTCTCCGCCCCTCAGATATATGGTGTCACCCGGCTTTGCCGTATCAAGAGCGTCCTCAAGCGACATAGGGTCATTAAAGCTTCCGTCGCCCTCGCCTGTATTGCTGACATAAACCGCCCGCCCCTCTGCTCTGCCGTCAAGATTTGCCACAAAGCGCAAAAAATCGGCATCGGCGCAGTATTCGGTTTCGATAAGATACTCTATATAGTCGCCCAGCGTATGCTGCTCTGACGGCTCGTTGGTGGGGTTGTTTTCCTCATCCGAAGGCTTGTTTTCGTTTCCGTTTTCATTCTCGGGAGGATTTTCGCCCTCGTTGGAGTTGTTTTCATCGGGGCTTTTATCATCTTCTTTGTTTCCCTCTTGGGTTTCGCCGGAGGAATTGCCCTCGCTGCCGGGTTTGCCCTCATTGCCGGAAGCAGAATCGCTATTCTCGCCCGAATTTATATTATTGTTTCCTTTTTCATCTTCATCATTTTTCAAAAATGAGCAACTGCTAAGCAGAAAAATGCAAAAAATCAACACAAAAGCAAATATCTTTTTCATTTTTGCCTCTCAAACAAATATTTTTTTAATTATATCACAATAAAATGGCAAATTCAACCTTAATAAATCAATAAAAGACATATTTCAGCGAAGTTTGTTTTTTATTTTTCAAAGTGTAAAAAAAATTTATACAAAATTATGTTTTCCTCTTGACAAAGACGAAAATGTCTGTTATAATTGTAGAGCATTTAATGGAAGGTTAGCTCAGTTGGGAGAGCATCTGCCTTACAAGCAGAGGGTCACAGGTTCGAGCCCTGTACTTTCCACCATTTTTTTGGCTTGGTAGCTCAGTTGGTTAGAGCGCTAGCCTGTCACGCTAGAGGTCGTGGGTTCGAGCCCCATCCGAGTCGCCATTTTAATAAAAGCACTGCCGCTCGAACAGAGGAGGTAGTGAATGACAGTCCGGTGGACTGTCAGAGTCGACGGCGACCAAGGCACGTAGTTCGTGCCGCGACCGAGCCCCATCCGAGTCGCCAATTTAAAATAAAAACACTGCCGCTCGAACAGAGAGTGGTGAAGTTAATACCTGCGGATTTAGCTCATTTGGTAGAGCGCCACCTTGCCAAGGTGGAGGTGGCGGGTTCGAGCCCCGTAATCCGCTCCAAATAAAAACGAACTTTTGTCTACCACGGCAGAGGTTCGTTTTTTCGTTTTCTTGACTTTGGTGGATGGTTGTGATATAATGATAAAAAGCAATTTTGCCAAATTTTATAATTTAAGACGGCGTACTTATTGAAGAAATTATTTGGTGATAAATAGCATTAGGGGGAGATAAAATTGAAATCTTTAATCAATAAGGAGAATGAACTTCGCAAACGGGCAGAAAACGATGAGTATTGGGATATCCTTGAGCTTGCCGACTTTCTTTACGATCAAAAAAGATATAAAGAGGCAAAAGAGGAGTATCTTAAAATTGCAGGGCCTGAAGATCTTTCCGGGGATGCAAATTCTCACCTCTTCCAAATGCTGCTTGATATGGGTGAATATGAAGAATCCTTGACATACTATGGCTACATTAAAAATTGTTGCGATACATCACCCGCTGAGGGGGCTTATTTTCGCCTTGCGCAGGAGCTTCGCAACCCCGAAAGCAAACTTTTTATGTTTCTTGATGAAGAGATGTTTTATTATGACTGTTTGGGTCTCGTTTGTGACGATTATGTGCGTCTTGATAAGTGCTTAGAGCAGGATGATAACGAATTTGAGGATGAAGATTGCGGTGAAGTAGAAACAGGTGAGCTTTACCTTCGAAAAAACATAGAAACTATTTTGCTTACGCGAGCAAAAAGTGATGATGAAGCAATCCAAAAAAGCTCAAAGACAGACCTGCTTTGGTTGTATTTAAATGGGCGCTTTAGTGTTGGTGACTTTTCAATATATCATCCCGATTTCCAAAACATTGATAAAGCTGTAGAGGCTTCTATTGTGTTTGCCGAACATCCTGATACTATAGATGAGATGTGCGCTGATTGGAATTATTTTCAGACTGTAATCGAGGACATATATGAATATTGCGACGGGGATTTTGACGAAGCAGAGAAATATGTAAAGCGTCTTGTTATTGCAATTTTAAGGCGCGCCGAAGAATTGGGCAATATTGAAGTGGTTTTTGATAAAATTGAAAGCGAACTTTATAAGATATATGCTGATTCGGATTATAGTGTTCCGTTTTATCTTGGTTATATTCCCGAAGGGTTAAGTCGTGTTCCGAGTTTTGCGTTTGCTTCATTCAAGGATTGCGGAAATGAAGAGCTTGAAAGCATAGTCATTCCCGAGGGCATAACAAGTATTGATGAGGGTGCTTTTACCGGTTGCAAGAATTTGAAAAGTGTTACTATACCTGCTTCCGTTACGGAAATCGGTGAATATGTGTTCTTTAATTGCCCCGCCCTGACAAGTATAACAGTAAACGAAAATAATCAAATTTTCAAATCAATAGACGGTAACTTATATTACAAGTATAATGATGAGGAAATTTTAGTGCAATATGCAGTAGGAAAAACCAATAAGACGTTTACAGTCCCCGATGGCATAACGGAAATAGGCGATGAGGCGTTCCGTCTCTGCAAGAGCTTGAAGAATATTGTAATTCCCGATAGTGTTACGTATATTGGGGAAGATGTATTTTCTGGCTGTGAAAATCTTACCATAAAGGGCTCTGCCGGTAGTGAAGCTGAAAACTATGCAAATGTATGTGGAATGTCGTTTGAAGAAATTTAAGATTTGATAATACGAGTACTACAGTATTAAATGAAAGTGGTGTACTTTTGGTCGTTCTTACCCCATTTTACGCACCTTTTAGTCGTTCTTTCGCAAAAGAAATAGCACCCGATTTCGGGTGCTTTTTTTATTTCTTTTGGAGCGGATAGGGGCGTTCACCCACCAAGAACCCTTCGGTTCTGCGGGTGCTCCCTCTTGAAACATAGTCGCATATCTCGTTTCGACACACTCAACTCGCTCTGCTCCTTGTTTCTTCGCATTCGCTACGACAAAAACAGCTATCAACTGTTTTTGTCTGCTCATCCCGTCTGCTTTTGTGTCGTCGCCCTTCGCCTCGGCTTCACTGCGTGGAAGCGATACACTCGGCTCGTACGACTCGCAACGCGAGACATCGCTTCGCCGAAAACAACATTTAGTTGTTTTCGTCTTGCTCTCCCGTAATCCGCGTGCCTCACTGCACTATTTGTTTTGGATGGAACGGGGCTTTCGTCGCACCAAAGCGAAACAACGCAGCGTAATACCGCTCCTTTCGTACCCAAGTGGTACGGTTTTTATTTTGAACGGCTTTCGTCGCTATTAAGCAAAAAAACACAGTATGATATACAAAGAATTGAATTTGTTATTTTGCAGAGCATTGTGGTCAGCTTTTTTGTTTCTTGCGGTGCGGTTGTTTGATATTTAGCAGACCCTTGTGATCTGCTTTTTGTTTATTTTCTGGCGGTTTGGGTCGGTGAGTTGATTTTTCTTTTTTAAAATATTATAAAATATTTAAAAAGGTATTGCAAATTTTACAAAAAAGTGGTAAAATAACTGTGTATGGAATAAATAGGAAGGCATTATTAAAACTATGTATATCTTTACTGAAATAATCACCAACCCATTTTTAATTGTTCCCGCACTTTCATGGATAATTGCTCAGGTTGTTAAGGCAGTTGTTAACGGCATTGTAAACAAGAAATTTTCTTGGGTTAGACTTTTTGGCGATGGCGGAATGCCCAGTGGACATTCGGCTACTGTTTCATCTCTTGCTGTCCTGATTGGAATTAACGAGGGATTTGGCAGTCCTGCCTTTGGCTTGGCTACGGTGTTTGCTATTGTTGTAATGCACGATGCCCTTGGTGTCAGACGCGAAACAGGCAAGCAGGCCTCGTCAATTATTGAAATGGCAGGAGTTCTTAATGACTTTTTGAGTGAACGTGATGAAGAGATTAAAACCGACAAGCTTAAAGTTTTTGTCGGCCACACACCCTGGCAGGTTGTAATCGGTTCATTGCTTGGCATTGTTATTGCAATAGTTTACAGCTTTATATTTTAATTAATAAATAAACACACTTTCGGAGGAAAACAAAATGAAAATTTTAGTTATCAACGCAGGTAGCTCATCGCTCAAGTTCCAGCTTATTGATATGGAAAACGAGCAGGTTATTGCAAAGGGCATTTGCGAGGAGATAGGCGGTAAGTCCGGCTTCAAGTTCAAGGTTCCCGGCAGAGAAGATTATAAGGCAGCAATCGCAATGCCTACCCACGCAGAAGCACTTCAGCTTGTGCTTAACACTCTTGTAGACGAGAATATGGGTGTTATCAAGTCTGTTTCCGAGATCGGTGCAGTTGGTCACAGAGTTGTTCACGGCGGCGAAAAGTTTGCGTCCTCCGTTCTTGTTACCGACGAGGTTAAGGAAATCATCTCGGAGTGTGCAGACCTTGCTCCTCTTCACAACCCTGCTAACCTTAACGGTATTGTTGTATGTGAAAAGCTTATGGGTGTTCCCCAGGTTGCAGTATTTGATACATCCTTCCACCAGACTATGCCCGAGGCATCTTATATGTATGCTCTTCCTTATGAGTATTATGAAAAGTACAAGATCCGCCGTTACGGCTTCCACGGCACATCTCACCGCTATGTAAGCGAGAGAGCAATTGTTATGCTCGGCAAGCCCGCTGACCAGTGCAACGTAGTTACCTGTCACCTTGGTAACGGTGCATCCTTCGCAGCAGTTAAGGGTGGCAAGTGCTTTGACACCTCTATGGGTGTAACTCCTCTCGAGGGTATTATGATGGGTACTCGTTCCGGTAACATCGACCCCGCAATCATTCCTTACCTTATGCGTAAGGGCGAGCTTACCACAGCAGACGATATTGACAAGATGATGAACAAGAAGTCGGGTATGCTTGGTATTTCCGGCAAGACCAGCGACAACCAGGAGATCGGCCACCTTGCAGAGTCGGGCGACAAGAGAGCAATCCTTTGTGAAGAAATGTACTCTCACCAGATCGCAAAGAATGTTGGTTCTTACATCGTAGCTATGGGCGGTGCTGACGCAATCGTATTTACCGGTGGTATCGGTGAGAACGCAGGTCATTACAGAGCAAAGCTTGGCGAACAGCTTGCATTCCTTGGTGTAAAGATTGACGCAGAGAAGAACAAGATCCGCGGTGAGGAGGTTGAGATTTCCACTCCCGATTCTCCCATTAAGGTATTTGTAATTCCTACTAACGAAGAGCTTGTTATCGCACGCGACACCCTCGCAATTGTAAGTGCTCTTTAATTTGAAAAGGAATTTTATTAAAAATTCTACATTATATTATATAAATAATTAACTGAACGGGCTGCCATAATGACAGCCCGTTTACATACTTTTTTTGAAAGGCAGTTTATAATGTACGACGAGCTTACCGAAGTTGACATAAAGAAAATGGAAGATGAAATAAACTATCGCAAGACGGTTCTTGCTCCCGAGCTTGGAGCAGAGGTAAAACGCACTCGCGAGTATGGTGATCTTTCGGAAAATGCCGAATATAAAGAGGCGAAATATCTGAAACGCAAGAACGAAAGCCGTATTCGTTACCTGGAAAATATGATTCGCACCGCAAAGGTTATAGAAATTGGCGGCAGTAGTGATACAGTTGCACTGTTCGACAAGGTGCTTATTTATAACGAGCGAATGAAGGCAGAGAAGGAAATACATATTGTAACCACTCTGCGTCAGAATGCACTACAAGGATATGTAAGCAAGGAATCTCCTCTTGGCGGAGCACTTCTCGGTCATAAGGTAGGCGACCGCCTGCTTGTAAAGGTAAGCGACACCGTTTCCTATTATGTAGAAATACGTGGTATAACTAAGGGAAAAGACGACGAAAATCTGCCTATTAGTGGATTTTGATGAGTGCAGAGCGAGCAGAAAAAACGGTTAATAATCATTTTTTGTAGCGAAGCGGCCTATATGCCTTCCCTGTTGGGGAAGGTGGCGGCGAAGCCGACGGATGAGGTTTCCTTTGAAGTCAACCGAGCCGCAGCGAGAAGGTGGTGAATGAGGTGAAAAATGAGCACATTTAACAACAATCCCGAACTCAAAGAATACGCACAATCTTTGAGAAGAAATATGACAAAAGAAGAAAAGCATCTTTGGTACGACTTTTTTAAAAAGCTTAATCTAGTCGTAAACAGGCAGAAAGTAATAAACAATTACATTGTGGATTTTTGTATTCCTTCGGCAAAGCTGATTATTGAGCTTGACGGATCACAGCACTATGAGCCCGAAAACAAGGAGTATGATAAACAACGAGATGATTTTCTTAAAAGTCAAGGTTATACCGTTCTTAGATATACAAATTTCGATATAAATAGAAATTTTGACGGAGTTTGTTTTGATATATTGAAGTATATAGAACAAACCTCATCCGTCACCTACGGTGCCACCTTCCCCAACAGGGAAGGCAAATAACTCTGCACTCTGCACTTTGCACTCTGCACTCTGCACTCTTCACTTTGCACTCTGCACTCTGCACTCTGCACTTTGCACTTAGTCGGTAAACCTAAGACTAACTTTAAAGCAGAAAAATAGCGAAATGGTGGAAATTTGTGCAATGTTCACAAAGAAAGCACCTTAAAGACGGGCGAAAACAAGTTAATTTTTGTGCATTAATAAAAGTTAATAAAATAAAAATTTAAAATATATTGACAAATTTCTAAAAAAAATGTATACTATTGATGCAATTAAGGGAAGTGTGTTTTTTTACTTTTCTTAATGCACAAATTAAGTTTGATAATGCAGGAAAAATGCAGATTTTGAATGTCCACCTTCCGAGTGGGTGGGCTGACAAAACAAAAACCTTTCCTGCGTACCAAAAAAATTAAAAAATAAAAATTTTGTTAGGAGATTTTCACAATGAAAAGAAACAACAAGAAGGGCTTTACAATCGTTGAGCTCGTAATCGTTATTGCTGTTATCGCAATTCTTGCTGGCGTTATGATCCCCACCTTCGGTAGCATCATTACTAAGGCAAACGAGTCTAAGGAATTCCAGCAGGCATCTGCTGCATACAAGAATGCTCTTGCAGAAGAGCTCGCTGATGACGGTGTTATTGGTGATGCTGAGAACACCCAGGGTAACTACACCTTCACTTGGGCAGACGACGTACTTACATCCGTTACTGGTAATGCAGGTTACACCTACAACGTTACCGACGGTGCTCTTACCGGCGTAACCAAGAACTAATCCCTAATACATACCATTTTCTATAGTTTTCTATAATCACTCGGAAAAGGTTATAGACACCACAACGCAATTTATGCGTTGTGGTGTTTGCCTGTATTACCCTAATTTTAATGTACTTCTTTATACAAAAGTAAAGAGAAATGTTGACAATTTTGCCCCAAAAAGCAAACTTTGTTTTACATTTTTATCCAAAAATTCATTAAAATTGTATTGTCTCGGAATATGCGAAGCCCTAAAATGTGGTTTAGTATATATCGAGCTTAAATTTTGTTAAAAATATTTTAAAGCTTTATTTTTTATTTTTTGCGTGTACGCGTAAAGCTTTAAAGTGAAAAAACTTCCATAACAGGAAAAACCAAGTCCCGAAAGTCCGGGTTCTTTGGCAAAAAGAAAAAAGGAGGCAGCCATGAAAATTAAAAACAAAGGCAGACGCGGTGCAACGTTGACAGAGCTTATAGTTGTAATTGCCGTACTCTCGATAGTTGCGGTTATGGTGGTATCTTTTTCCACTATGGTTGGCGGAAGCCAAAGACTTGCTAAGGCAAAGGTAGATGCTCTTAGCGACATCAGGGTTGCTGAGTCGGTTGTTGAGAATTTTATTAACAACGCATCCGATAGCAATAATACAAATTGTTATCGCAGCGAAACAATGCTGGCTAATATAGAGGGTGACACTCTTACTTTTGAGAACGGTGCACTTAATATTAACAAAACCGGCGGAGAAAACAGCACAGTTAATTTTGAACATATAACAAATATTACGTTCTTTTATCACAGCACTGCGGAAAACGGTGCAGACACAATCTACTACTGCAAAATTGCCTATGTTATAGGCGAACTTAATTATGAATATACCTTCTGCGTAAACCCTTACGCAGGTGAATCTATATAAGGAGGTAGCTGAAATGATTAAAGTGAACTCCGAAAGAAAACTTACCAACCGCAATGGAAAGCGACGCGGTTTTACTATGGTAGAGCTTGTTATATCGCTTACTGTTATTGCGATTGTAACACTTGCAACTATCAGCATTATTAATGCACAGCACAGAATTTATACCCTGACTTCCCAGACCGCTGAGGCAACCAACATTACCGAAAATGCAATAGAGTGCTTCAGATATGCGGCGAACATATCAGATGACGAAGAAGTTGTAAAAAATGAATTTTACAATGCATTTGTAAAAACAGGGTATTTGAATACAGAACAGTATCCCGAGTCAGCAAGTTATTATGAAATAACCAAAAACGGTTTAAAGATTAATATTGGTGTTTCATCAAATCAGATTACAATCGTTTCCTACGACAGCTGGGGCGATCAGATTTTGGATGAAACCTACACTAAGTAAGAAGGGAGATGCTTATGAAAAAAACACTGCTTTCAAGACGTGGTGCGGCTATCGAAATGGCAATTGGTGTGCTGTTTCTGATGATGGGATTAAGCATTATCCTCGTTTCTTCCGCAACCATACAAAATTCACAGAGAAGAAAAGACTTTGCCGAGTTTAACAACAAGGTTGAGCTTATGGAAATTACCGATTATATAATCGAGAATCCCGAAGCCACAACCTACGGCGAAGATTATTCTATAACCTACAACGAGGGAAATTATACTGTTACAAATACAAAAAATAACAGTGTTGTTTTGGAATTTACTGTAACAGACGGAAAAATCTCCTCTTGGAACTAAACGAAAGGACGAAAAAAGTGGCAGAAAAGAATAAAAACACTTTAGAGTCGGTTATCGGTGTTGATACCGACAGAGAGATAATTCATTTCTATTCCATGGACGGTGGAAATAAGGAAACGATTAATTATCATATGCAGGGATATAAGGCAAAGCCCTTCAGCCCCGAGTTTTACGATAAAATAAGCAACATTCTCGGTCAGTACCGCGAGGATCACCCCGACCACACTTTGCAGAAGGTTTCTATTGTGCTTTCTGACTCGGTGGCTCTTACCGATACGGTAAACCTTCCCCTCATCAACAAAAAGGCGATGGACTCATCTCTTGCCGCATCGCTGAGCAACCTTTACGGAAATAGCTCGGATCTTAAATTTAACCGTATTCTTGCACTTCAGTCGAAGAATATTGCTACATATGCTATTTCGGGTATTAGAAAGGATATTCTCGTTAACCTGAACAAAGCTTTTGCTGCACATCAGATCAGCATCGGCAACATTACCTATGCATCAAGTGCGACTACAAATGCGGCTCTTACTCTTAATCCTAAAATCAAGAACGACTCTTTTGTTATTCTTGACATCAAAGAGGAGTTTGCAAGACTTATCTTTGTAGTAAAGGGCAAGACACTTGGCTTCTACACTCTGCCTTTCGGCTACAAAATTCTTTATAAGACAAGAGTTGCACCAGAGGATCTTCTCTTTGACCACAGCTCTGCCGAGCTTACCGTTCTTAATGCAAAGGAAAGAGCAAAGGCAAAGGCGGTTACAATGGCAGAGGAAGAGCTTACAGTTGCTTCCGAAGAGCCCGCCCCCCAAGCCGAAGAGAATGATGAAGACGAGATTGAGCCCTTCATCAGACCCAAGGCAGAGGATGAGGATGACGATGATGAAGAGGACTTCGAGGATGTAAACGAGGAAGATAGCGAGGGCGATATGGAGTTTATCACCCGTAACCGCAAGAAGCCCGCAAGAAAGCTTCCTAAGTTTATGCTTCGTCCCACCCCCACAAACCGTGAGGGATATATGTATGAAAACTTCAGAGTGTTCATTAAATGGACTCTTGAATTTATCGCAGGAAACCCCGGAATTACAGCACTTGGAGCACCTTCTGCTGTTTATGTAAATATGCCCGAGGAGTATTCCTTCCTTTACGATATGACAAATCTCGAGGCAGAGGACAACGGTTTGTCCTTCCTTCCTCTTCTTACAGAGCAGGAGGGTGACGTTGTAAAGAAAAACCTTGAGCTTTACGGCGGATTCTTTACAAAGCAGTTTAACGGCTTTAACAACTTCCAGCCGATTCACGTTGACAGCCACAAGCCCCGTCTTCCCGAGAGGGAAGGAAAGTCCCAGCAGGAAGCTGAGCCACAGACCGAGGGCAAGAAGGATATCAAGCAACAGATTGCCGATTTCTTAAGCAAGGCAAAAGAGATTATCAAGAAGATTGCCACATATGAAATTGGCGGTAAGAAGTAATCGGAGGGCGGAATATGGGAGCTGAACAATTTTATTTGCTTTGTGCCTACATTTTGTCCGCACTTGTCGGACTCTGTGTCGGAAGCTTTCTTAACGTAGTAATTTACCGACTTCCAAACGAGATGAGCTTGGCAAAGCCCGCGTCTCACTGCACAACCTGTGACTACACTCTTAAATGGTATGACAATATTCCTGTTTTGTCCTACATATTCCTGGGTGGAAAGTGCAGAAAATGCGGTCAGAAAATATCACCCAGATATATGATAGTTGAGCTTGCAAATGCTATTCTTTGGGTTCTGTCGGTACACATTTTCTGGAAAGAAAATCCTGTTATGGCGGTTATTTCTGCCATAGTGATGTCCTGCCTGATTTGCATTTTCTTTATAGATCTCGATTGTATGCTTATTTTCAATCGTTTTCTTGTGATAATCGGTGTGCTCGGCATTGTTTCGATTTTCTTCGACAATTATCTTTATTGGTACGACCACCTTATCGGTGCGGCCGTGTTCGGCGGATTCTTCCTGCTTATTTACTACATGGCAATATGGATTCTGAAACGCGAGGGAATGGGCTTTGGCGACGTTAAGTTTGCTTTTGTTGCAGGTCTGCTTCTCGGTTGGCAGAAAATGCTTTTTGCAATGATTATCGCATCTATCAGTGCAAGTATTATTCTTGTTATTGTTAAGAGGAGAAATGGCGACGAGGACGGAAAAGAATATCCCTTCGGCCCGTTCATTTCTGTCGGTGTTGCAACCTCTATGCTGGTTGGCGAACCGATTATTACCTGGTATTTATCCCTGCTTGGACTTTGATCCGGCACTTCTCTAAAAAATTCTTGAAAGGGGGCAAATTGTTCCTTGCAAAAGTTTAAATATACGGCAGTAAACCTGCAAAACCAGAAAATTAAGGGCACATTCATTGCCGAGGACGAGCGTGATTTGGCTGAACAGCTTGCAAAGCAAAGTCTTTATCTCGTTTCCGCAACAGAATATACCGGCAATACTCCGAGCACCTTCTTTACACTCGGTACCGGAAAAATCACAATGCCCGAGCTGTCGAACTTCTGTCGTCAGTTCTCAATTATGCTGAATACAAACATTCCTCTTCTTGAGGCAATAGATATTCTTAAAAACCAGCCCTTCAGCTCGCTTTTGGTAAAGATTCTTGAAGTTATGTATGACGACGTTAAGGGCGGTATGTTGCTTTCTGAGGCACTTGAAAAGCACAAGAAGGTATTCCCCGACTTCTTCCGCAGTATGACCTACGTTGGTGAGATGAGTGGAAAGCTTGACTTGGTTTTCAATGCTCTTGCTGATTACTATGAGAGAGATGACTCTATGCGTCGTAAGCTCAAGAGTGCTCTTTCTTATCCCATTATACTTCTCTGTATGACGGTTGGTATCGCGATTTTGATGCTTGCTTTCATCGTTCCTACCTTCAAGACAGCTCTGGCAGACCTTGATGTTCCTATCGAGGGTATTACAAAGGTTGTTTACGGCATCTCTGACTTTATTCTTGAATGGTGGCGTATAATCATAGCCGTTGTAATTCTTATAGGTGTGGGACTTTACATTTACTTCTCTACCGAGAAGGGAAAGTATACCCGCGACGTTCTGAAGGTAAAGATGCCTTTGCTTAAAACTATTCAGATTAACACTATTACCGCACGTTTTGCAAGAGCTTTCGCTCTTCTTCTTAACAGCGGTATGGACCTTACAGATGCTATGGACGCCGTTTCGGTTGTCCTTACCAACAAGTATTTGCAGAAAAAGTTTGCTACCGCAACCGACTATGTTCGTCACGGTATGTCTTTGACAAACGCATTTGAGAGTGTAGGTGTTTTCCCCACTATGCTTACCAAGATGGTAACTATCGGTGAGAGAACAAACTCGCTCAGCGACGTTCTTAACCGTTCCTGCAGCTACTTTGATGCACAGCTTGAAAGCTCCTTTGCATCCTTCTCTGCAAAAATCCAGCCCATTATGATTTGTATTATGGGTGCTGTTGTTGCAACACTCTTCATTGCCGTTTACTCTCCTATGCTCTCCATTATGAGCACTCTCGGCAGCACATATTAAGCGGCATTAGGACTTTATTCCTGCCCCAATTAACAAGAAAGGGAAAAACTGATGAATATAAATAAGGAACTCTTGCAGTTTTATACCTACAAGAAGCTTATAAAAAGAAAAAAAGCACCCGAGATTCTCTCTGAGTGTAAGGCAAGAAAGAGCAGTGTAAGAGATTACCTTCTTGCCAAAGAGATGATAACCGAGGTAAGCGAGCTTGAAGCACGTGCTGCATACTATTGTATGCCCTGTGTTGAGATAGACATGCTTGATATAGACGACTCGCTCTTTGAGAAGTTCACTTATGATCTTATGAAAAAGCATAAGTTCATTCCTGTTAGCGAGGATAAGAACGGTGTTGTTCTGATTGCTACCGGTAAGCCAATGAACTGCCACGCACTGTCGGCTTTGTCCACTCAGCTTTCGGGTAAGTATGACTTTGTACTCGTTCCCCCCATCCAGATAGACAGATATATCGACTCTATTTCCGCAATGGAGTCTACTCAGAAGGCGGTTAAGGACCTGAAGAGCGAGAAGACAGACAAGCTTATTCTTGCCCTCGGCGGTGAGCAGTCTGTTTCCAGCGACAGCGAGGTTATTAACAACCCTGCGGTTCGTCTTGTAGACTCGATTATTAAAGAGGCGATCCCCTTCCGTGCCAGTGATATACATATCGAGCCCTTCGAGCACAATGTAAAGGTTAGATACCGTGTTGACGGTGACCTTCAGGAACGTACCGACTTTCCCATTGAAGCATATTCGGCTATTTGTGCAAGACTTAAAATTATGTCAGGCCTTAACATAGCAGAGCGTCGTGTGCCTCAGGACGGACGTATCAATATGGTTATCGGCGGTAAGGAATATGACTTCCGTGTATCTACACTTCCTACCATTTTCGGCGAAAAGTTCGTTATAAGAATTCTGGACAAGACCTCTTTCCAGTTCACTCGTGCAGACCTTGGATTTACTCCCGAGGAGAACAAGCTTGTTGACAAAATGCTTGCCCGCCCTCACGGAATTATCCTTCTTACCGGTCCTACGGGATGCGGTAAGTCTACTACACTTTACTCCTTCTTAAAGGAAGTAAACCGCTCTGACGTTAATATTGTAACGGTTGAGGACCCCGTTGAGTATTCAATGGCAGGTATCAACCAGACACAGGTTAATGTTAAGGCAAATATGACATTCGCAGCAGCTCTTCGTTCTATTCTCCGTCAGGACCCCGATATCATTATGATAGGTGAGATTCGAGACGAGGAAACCGCCGAGATTGCTGTTCGTTCGGCTATCACAGGCCATATCGTATTCAGTACCCTTCATACCAATGACGCTCCCGGTGCGGTTGTTCGTCTTAAGGATATGAAGGTTAAGGATTATCTTGTTGCAGACGCACTTGTGGGTGTTATCGCCCAGCGTCTTGTTAAGAGAATTTGTCCCGCTTGCAGAAAAAGAGGTAAGACAAACACTCGTGAGATGGAGCTTCTCGGCATTGATGAGCCAATAGTTATTTCCAGACCTCAGGGCTGCCAGTTCTGTAACAACACAGGTTACAAGGGCAGAATTGCCGTTCACGAGCTTATGTATGTAAACGACAGAATGAGAAATGCTATTCTCGAAGAGGAGAATATCGAGAGTCTTCGTAAGGTTGCGACCGAAAACGGCATGACACCTCTTTGGACCAGCTGCCGTGAGCTTGTTTTCAAGGGTGTTACAAGTATTCACGAGCTTATGTCTCTTAACGTTGAATAATTTTTCACTAAGAAATTACCATTTTTGAGAAAGGAGTCACCATGTCATATCAGCATTTTTATTCTCGTGTACCCGCACGCGTAAGTCTTTATAACAGAAGAGATGGGTTCGACACCTTTGCTCAGTCTGCTGCTTTGAATCCGGATTTTGTTCTCGGCGAGCTTTCGGTGCTCTATGCTGACAAGCTTAATCTGCACGATCCGATTAAGGTAAGAAGGGGCGAAATTCCTGCTGTTTACAGCCAGACACCCCTGCCTTGCGGCGTTATTGCCCAGACGGCTATCGGATATATTCCCACCGACTTTACAGGCGAGCGAAGTGCATATCTTGCACACACACTTATCCTTACAGACGAGGATAGAGAGAAAATATTCAGAGACAACAGCAATAATATATTTAATCCCGGTATGTTTATTACCGATATCTCGGGATTCAGCATTACTGCTACCAATGCTGTGGCTAATGCTAACTGTCAGGAGGCGATATACCGTCCTCTTGCCGCCGAAGATTATAAGGAGTATATAGGGCAGTTTAATCCGGATATGGTGAAAAGCTTTATTTACTCGGTGCTTCTCGCTCTTTGTGAAGATGGCAGAGAGGTGTTCTTCCGCCTGCCCGGAGAAGATGCAGAGCAATCGGCAAATGCCGTTCGCTTTATTAACTGTATTGCAGGTCTTTTGCCCTATAACCTTCGCGAGAAAATCTCATTTGTCAGCTTTGTAAGCAACCCCGATGCTTATCCCGGATTTAAGATTAAGGGTGTTGGCAGCTCGGTTACCGAGATCAATCCCGAAAAGGGTGTGTTCTACGACTTCACTACGGGTATGGTAACCGGACAGACGGTTGACTATGAAAAGAATCAGGTGTTTGCCTCGTTCTTCTATTCCTTCTATCAGTATCCTAAGATTAAAGAGGCATTCCATAAATTTGTACAGAGTGTATTTTTCGAATACGACTCGCTCACACTCAGCATCAGAACGGTAAAGGAGCTTTCCTTCCTGTTCTGGCAGTGCAGCGGATTTTACGTTGAGGACTCGGTTCTTCCCTCAGACGAGGCAATTTGCGGTCTTTTCGATATCTATGAAAAATACCGAGAGGGACTTTCTGTTTCTCAAAAGGAGCAGAGCTATAAGTGCCTTGTAAGATACTCAAAAACACAGACTGCAATTCCCGACGGTGTGTTCTCCCGTCTTTCAGGACTTTATCCCACCGAGTGTAACGAGGCAAAGGCGGTTGCATTAGATGTTCTTTTGCATATTATCCACCTTGACCTTATGCGTGAGACTATATTCTGTTTCATCAGCAGAAACTATCCTCACGAAACAGATGAGGTTCGTGCACTTATTATGTCTAACCTTGCAAGTGTATTTTACGGCGGATTTATCCAGCTTGGCATACTTGCTTTCTTTGATGCACACTTTGCAAATGAGCCGGAAAAGACGAAAGACGTTATACTTGACAAGCTTCTTCTTTCTATTCGCACACCCGAAATTCAGAGACATATTGTAACGGTTCTTGACAGACATTATCAGACTTTAAGCGGGGCACAGAAGCTAAAAATTTGTGCTACCTGCCTTGAGATGATTCCCGTTTGCGATTCGCTCAGTGTGCTTTTGGTTGACCTTGTAAACCGCCGCCTCGGACGAGAGGGCGGAGATGTGGCATCGCTTCTTGATTCCAAGCTTTCAGAGGCGATTTACTTCAGCATTGCTTCGGGAAATAACACACTTTCAGAAATGCTTATCGAGCACCCCGGTTTTTGCGAGGAACTTGTGCTGAAATATGCCATCAGCAAGAGACAGGGATTTGAGAAGATTATTAATATGCTTGCGGCTATGCCTGCACACAAAAGGGCAGGGAAGCTTATCAGGGCATATAAGGTTGGAAAATCCATCGGCACCCAGCACTATTTTGAATTTATCGGCAGATTTACCGAGATGCACGTAAATGTTGCTCCCTCAACTCTTGATGAGATTCTTCGTCAGGATAAGCTTGCTTCCATTACTCTGCCTAAAAGTGCTATTAACAGCTTCCGCGAGGCAGCAATTTATCCTGCGGTTCGCCGTACAATTTACCACGTGTTCAAGCCAATGTACGGTGACGGTCTTGAATATATTGCGAAATATGCGGAAAATCACCCTGCAATTCAGAACAGCGGCGAATACAAGTCGCTTCTTGAATATAATAAGCTGATCAGCAAGTGTAATCTTGGTGACGCAGAGGATGCCTTTAAGATTGCCGAGAGATTCCCCGAAAACGAGGAAATAAGATCGGATATTGCTGGCTATATCAAGTCTCACGCATATAAACCCGATATACAGGATCCCGAAACCTCGGCTGTTTACGAGACGCTTATAGATTATCTTTCGTCGGGCGAGTTTAACTTCGACGGTATGTATGAAAGATATGCCGAATATTATGAGGCATTCTATTCCGAGGACGGAGGAATTATCGGCGGAATTAAGTCCGATCTTCGCGGTGTATCAAGTGCCATAGAGCTTTTGATCACAACCGCCTCAGGCATTTGCGACGCATCCGACGAGCTTGCAACCGCGGTTATGGACGATGATTCAGGTCTTCGTCAGGCGATTTCCGAGTACGTTTCCTTCTTCGGTCCCGGAGCCGGAATTGTTCTGAAGAAAAAGACACAGGATGCCTACTTTGAAATTGAAGAGCTTGTGGAACAGGTTATCGAGGACAGAAATGCAGGCATCAGCTCTGTTTCCGACGCGGTAGATTTCCTGCTCAGAAGAAAATAATTTTAATAAATGTTAAAGAGAGGCCTAAAAACCTCTCTTTTCTATTGATTTTTCATATGTTTTGTGATATTATTAGTGTATATTATTTATGAAAGGAAAGAAAAAATGCTTGACAGAAAAAACATAGATCCCAAGTATAAATGGGATCTGACAAAAATATATCCCACAGAGGACGATTTTAAGGCGGATTATGAAGAGGTTGCTGCTATTGTAAAGAATTTTCCCCAGCACGAAAAAACCATGTGCCAGAGTGCAAAGGGACTTCTTGCCGCAATTAACGATGATGCAAAGATAGGTTATATCATCAGCAAGCTTTGGGTTTATGCTCACCTCTATTTTGATACCGACAACTCCAACAATGTTCACCAGGCAAGAATGGGCAGAGTTCGTTCTCTTGCTGTTTCGGCATCTGCTGCAAGCTGGTTCGTTGGTCCTTACATTCTTCGTCTTGACGAGGGAACCGTTGAAGAGTGGTTTAAGGAAGAGCCCGGGCTCGAAACATACCGCCGTCTTATCTACAAGATTATGCGTGACAAAGCTCATACACTTAGCGATGAGTGCGAAAAGCTTGTTGCAAGTATGGGCGATGCTCTTGGTTCTCATAGCAACATTCGTGGTATTTTTGCAAACTCTGATTTACAATTTGGCAAGATTCGTGACGAAAACGGTAAGTATATGCAGCTTACTGACACAAATTATGTGCCTACACTTATGAAGCCCCAGCGTAATGTAAGACGTGCTGCGTTCAACTGCCTTTACAAGACCTACGGTCAGTTTGGCAACACCTTTGCTACTATGTATGAGGGATATGTTAAAGAGCGTATTACCTTCGCAAAAATCAACAAGTTCAAGTCCTCTATTGAGGCATCTACCTTCCGAGATGAAGTTACTCCCGTAATCTATAACAACCTTATTAAGTCTGTTCGTGCTTCACTTCCTGTAATTCACGACTATTATGAGCTGAAGCGTGAGGTTCTCGGCCTTGATAAGCTTCATCTTTATGATGTTTACACTCCTCTTATCGGCGAGTGTGAGAGCAAGTACACCTACGAAGAGGCGGTTGAAGAGGTTCTTGAGACAGTAAAGATCTTTGGCGAGGAGTATCACAGCACCCTTTCCGAAGGACTTAAAGAACGCGGATGGGTTGACGTTTATCCCTCCAAGGGCAAACGCGGCGGAGCATACAGCTCGGGCTGTCCCGGCACTGAGCCCTATATCCTTCTTAACTACAACGAGACCTTTGACGATGTTTCTACCCTGGCACACGAGGCAGGACACTCTATGCATTCCTACTTCTCCAGAAAGTATAACGAGCCCCACAACTCTGATTATACAATCTTCGTAGCAGAGGTTGCTTCTACCGTAAACGAGCTTCTTCTTGCACACAGAAAGCTTGAAGAGTGCAAGAGCGACGCAGAAAAGCTTTCTATCCTTGACGGACTTATGGAAACCTATAAGGGAACTCTTTACCGTCAGACTATGTTTGCAGAGTTTGAACGCAATGTACACCGTCTTGCAGAACGCGGCGAACCCCTTACCGCAGACGTTCTCAATAAGGAATATATGAAGCTTATTCGTGCTTACTTTGGTCCTAAGGTTTGGAAGGATAAGCAGATCGCATACGAGTGGATGCGTATTCCTCACTTCTACACAAACTTCTATGTTTATAAGTATGCAACCTGTATCTCGGCTGCAAGTGCAATTGTAAAACGCATTGAAACCGAGGGCGAGGCATATGTAGGACAGTATATCGAATTCCTTAAGTGCGGCGGATCAAAGTCTCCTCTTGATTCTCTTCTTGTTGCGGGAATTGATATGAGCGATCCCAAGGTTGTTGACGGTGCGATTGAGGACTTTGCTTCTGCAATCAAGCAGTTCAGAAAAATCTACAACTCTCAGGCAAAATGACATTTTTTGCTTGACAATTAATATTCAATATGTTATAATGTTTGAGGTCTTGAAACATAGACCTCAATATGCGGATGTGGCGGAACGGCAGACGCGCTGGTTTCAGGTTCCAGTGTCGAGAGACGTGTGGGTTCAAATCCCGTCATCCGCACCAAAAAAAGACTGTAATTTTGATACAAAATTGCAGTCTTTTTTAACTAAATCCGCCTTCGTCGGAATAAATCCACTTCGTGGATGAAATCACTTTGTGATGAAATCCCGATAACGCGGGGTTAATTGAGGCGGATTTGATTTCATCTGAGGTGGCACACCGAAGATTTCATCCGAGTTCACTCGGATTTCATCCTGCAAAGCAGGATTTCATTAAATTTGTATGCTTTGTAGGGAGAGTTTTCGTCCTTGCAAGCCCTTTTTGTTTTTACCCGTAAAATATAAATCGTTCACTTTATACCCTTTTCGTTCAATTTATAGGGTATCGTTCAATTATTGATTTACTGAATAAAAAACTTGACTTTAGTTGGATTTTATGCTATAATAAACTCACAGATAAATAAGAATTTGACAAAGGAGTGTAGTTGTATGAAGAAGTTAAATACTTTCTTAAACGGCGTGATGGCTGCTTTCTTGGGTACATTTATTGGATGCGGAATTTATGAAGTTTGGAAATTCAAAACTCATCCCGAGTTATATGCCCCACAATCGGCTCCGTGGTATACGAATATATTGTTTTATGGTGTGATTACTCTTATCGCGTTACTCGTTTGTATTGTGATAAAATCAATCATTAAACGCAAGAATTAAGAAGAAGCTATTATAAACTGACAAATTCCAATTTATCGAACTAATATAGGTGCAAAGCCTTTCATGGAAATGCACCCATAACGCTAAAATTTGCACCCATTTTTTAAATGGTATCAAAATTTTAGATTACTCACAAATAAGGAACAGTAGATTGATACAATCGTATCGACCTACTGTTTTCTTTTTATCGCTTAAAAATAGCCGAAAGTCCTTGTAAATCAAGGGCTTTTTCTGGTTGGTGGTGCATTTCGGTGTTGGCGACATCAATATTCCGTGTCTTGGAAACCTTAAAATATAGAAAAGCACTACTCCCCGTCAAGGTGTAGTGCCTTCCTATCGTTAAAAGACCGCTATTCGTTAAATTACACAACAAGATTTATCTCATATGATTGTTTTTACATCATATAAAACAGGCATCTGTTAAGGATGCACATGAAATCGTCTCGGATAGCCGAAGGATCTTGGTTTTATTGATTATCCTTCCGTAGCAGAAAGACTAACGCATCATTTTTTGTCATTCTTGCTCAAAAATGACAATAACTATTTACAAAAAGTCACTTTTTATGCAAAAAAACACCCCGATAGTAGTTATCGGGGTGTTGATTTTTGTTGATATTTATCTCTTAACTCCAACAAGGTTGCCTGCGTAATTTGGTGCGGAGCCGTAGTCCTCGTCCGCCTCTATGTCGCTGCCGATGACCTTTCCTTCGTTGGAGCATCCCGTCATTTGCGCGGAGGGGAATATCTCACCGCAAATACCGCCGACAGAATTGGAGGTTGCAGTTACGTCACCGTGATTCTCACAGTCAATGTAGGTTACGTTTTGCCAGGAGCCGCCTACGATGCCGCCTACAAGCTCTCTGCCTGTGATGTTTCCATAGTTCTTGCAGTTTTTGACGGTAACGTTCGGTGCTGCGATGTAGCCGATTATGCCGCCAACCTGGTTGTTACCTGCGGTAATATTTACGTAAGAGTTTATATTCTCAATTACCGCGCCGGTGAGAGCCATGCTTGTAAGAGAACCTACACGGCCCATTTCGATAGAAATATTCCCCTTGAGGGTAAGGTCGTGAACGTAACCGCCGATACCGCTGAATAGACCCTTTGCCCAGGTGTCGCCCGTGTAATTTCCGACGAAGGTGATGGTGTGACCGTCACCGTCAAAGTTGCCGTTAAAGCTGTTTGCTTCGGCAACCCATCCGCTTTCATTAGAGGAGCAGATGGGAATCCAGCTTTCTGCGCTTAGATCTATATCTGCAGTGAGCTTGAAATATGTATTCTTGTCGGTAAAGCTCTTTCCCTTGGTATAGCGGGAAAGTGCCAGCATATCGTCTGCGTTCTGAATGAGATAAGGATTCTGTGCGGTTCCTTCGCCTTCAAACATAGTGGAAAGATCCATAACAATGGGAGGATACTTCGATTTGGTTATCTCGAAGGGATTTGCAATAGCATTCGCATAGCTTTCCTTGCAAACGAGGATTTCCTCGGCAGTCATAGGGTAATTGAAGCCCGAGGCGGTGGGCGTCCATGTTATCTGTGACATATCTCTGCCGGTAAGAGTTCCGACAAGACCCATAGCTGCGATATAACGTCCTGCGCCGTATGAAAGATGGTTATGCTCGTCGCGGCTGAAGGTATCACCGATAATAGAGCTTCTTGCGTTCTGAACAGCAGTGCCGTTAGGAATGATGGCAACAAAATCCTTGTTCACGACATAGTTTTTCATACAGGAGACAATCGCGTTGTACATGGTCATCTGGTCAAAATTGTACTTCGAGAAATGAGCCGCCGTTGTGCCCTGCTGATATGCCCAGGTCTGATGCCATACAAACTTGACGTTGGGGTTGGCGTTAGGATTGTTTTCCTCATCCGTAGCAATATCATAAACGTAATTCATTAATTTTTGTAGATTGTTGAACGAACTCGGATCTCCGCTGGCGGAGCTGCCCTGCTGGAAGGTGATAAAGTCCCAATCGGTATACTTTATGGCCTGCTCCATGGTCCAGCCGGTGTAGGAGCTTCCGTCAAACCAGCCCTCCTTTTCAAGGCCGAAGCGATATGCGGGCTCGTTGTTCAGCGCGTTTTGCCAATGAGTGTTGATAACGCATCCGCCTATGTAAATGTCCGCAATAACAATGTTTTCCTCGGGGATGCCTGCATTCTTGGCAATTTCATAGGCATAGTTGATCGCATCGTCGGCAAAAGAGTTGCCGATCATAAGAACCTTAAGCCTGTCGGCGGGGGTGACCGTAACCTTGTACGATCCCGTCACCTCGGTGCCGTTTACCGCAACCGACACCTCGTATTCTCCGGTCTTCATGAAATTGAACTCCTCACACGTCACGGTGTAATCCTCACTGCTGAGATTGACATTTGTACCGTCGGACATGGCGGCGGTCACCGAAATGTTTCCGGTGGAGAAGCTCTCGCCAAAGGCGAAGCTCGTTTTCGCACCGCTGACCGAAATGCTGTTTATCGAGGCGGGGGTTTCGGGGTCGTTATCCGGCGGAGGATTTTCGCCTCCGGGGGGATCGCCGGCCGGTGGATTTTTATCTCCGTTGCCGGAGTCGGGTGGGGTGATCAGGTTGCAGGCGCACAGGGCAGAGAGCACCGTCAGAATAAGTAGAAATGTCAACAGTTTTTTCATTTTAAAATATACCTTTCCGCGAGGGCGTCCAACGCACCCGTCGCTTTTTTATTTTTATAAGAGGGGTAAAAAATGCGCTTACTTGTTAAGAAGCTGCAGCTTGTCTCTTCGGTACTCCATAGGAGTTTTTCCTTTTATTTTCTTGAAGATCTTGGACATATACTTAACGTCCGAGTAGCCAAACTGCTGTGCTATGTGCGATATGGAATAGTTGGTTGTGATCAGCATCGACGCCACCTGGGATATCTTCTGATTTGCACAGTATGCCAGGGGAGTCTGATTGTATTCCTCTTTAAAGGTTCGCTCGATGTGAGATTTGCTGATATAAAGGTTATTGCTGATGTCGTCGAGGGTGATCTTCTCGTTGATATGAGCATCAATGTAATTCTTGATCATCTCGGGGATGAAGTTGGTGTTTGTCTTGCTCTGGTAGGGCGGTGGAAAGAGCTGCTGGAAAATTTCCAGCACCCACACGGATAATCTGTCGTAATTAATGGGGCCCTCCCTGCTCAAATGATTGATGATCTGGGTCATAAGCCCGTCTAAATTACACTTTTTTACGTACACGCTGTTGCTTAACCGATAGCCCGATACAAGAAAATCCACAAAACTTCCTTTAAGCACGAGGAAAATTTTCTCATAGGGTTCGTCGGGGTCAGAGTAATAGATGTGATAGCACAGCTTGTTGAGGAAGTAAAAATCCCCCGCCTCTACGGTATATTTCTCCTCGGGAGTCTCAATATAACCCTTGCCCTTTACCACGTATTCAAAGACGTAATAATCGTAGGGAAACTGGTTAGATACGTTGTGTATAATTCTATAGGTAGGATCTGGATGAGTAACACCTGCCATAATGACTTCAAGGTAGTCGTTGCTTATGGCGTTGTGGACGACTATTTCCTCTCCCCACTTGCTGATGTACATTTTGCGGCCTCCCTTCCTCCGTTTGAATATATTTTAGCACATTTATTTCGTTTTGTAAAGACATAAAAAAAACAAAAATTGTGTAATATGCACAATATAGCAGGTGATATTTGTACAATTTCTATAAGAATAAGCCAAAAATGAGAATATTTTCCACCTAAATGTATAATCTAATCGGTTTTTTTGCGGTTTTTATTGTGTTAGAATATAAGCGTAGAAGTAAATATTTATAGCAAACATATTAAATTTAATCAAGGAGGAGAAAGTATGAGGGAGGAAAGAGCCCGACCGTCACCGGACGGATAAGAAGAAAAACAGACGAATATTTTACTTCAGGCAGATAGGCCGGCCCCGCTGTGCCCCGCCACAACTCAAATGAAAAATTAATAAAGGAGAAAGATCGGGCGAGGTTGCCCGATCAAAGTCAGAACCATGAAAAAAATTATAGCAGCATTAACACTTGCAATTCTTGTATGCCTTATGAGCTTTGGACTTGCATCCTGCAAGCCCTCCGAAACCCCCGACACGGGTAAGGGGCCTGGCACCACCGATCAGGGCGGTAAAGAGGAAAACAAGGATCCCGGGAGCGTAATCGCATCTCTCACCGCAACCGAAAGCTCTACCGAGATGAAGGTTGGCGACACTATCCTTCTCACCAACTTCTACAAGATCGAGGGTACCTCCTCACTCAGCAATGCTCAGAGAGCCTGCACCTACGAGTCCAGCAATCCCGAGATCGTTAAGATCAACGCAAAGAGAGCCGAGGCAGTTGCTCCCGGTACCGCAACGATCACGATCACATCCAATGAGGACAATACCAAGAGCTGCTCCTTCGAGGTTACCGTTTCCAAGGTATTTATCGACAGAGAGCTTTCTGCGATCCCCTCTGAGGATGACTTCACCAACGAGTGGGATTCCGAGTCCGGCACAGGCTCCTTCAGAACCAGCTCGGGTATCACAAACTTCTACTACATAGCCGACATCGAGTCCACACAGTGGTACGTTGAGACCGATATCACAGTTCACACTGCAAACTGGGATGACAGATGGCCCAAGATCGGTATCGTTGCATCCGGCAAGAACTCCAGCGGTGTTGAGACCATGGTAGCCTTCTTCCTTAACGCATCTATCGGACTTAACGACTCCTGGAACGGCGCAGATCTTGTTAAGGGTCAGGATAACCTTAACTGGAATGAGTTCGGTGTATGTGAGGTTGCACAGGGTCAGCACTGGGCATGGGAGCAGGGTATCACCAACTCTCTTGCAAGACATCACGACTACGCTTGGAACACCGGCACAAACACTATTACCTTCGGAACCACCTTTAAGCTTGGTGTTGCACGCGATGGAATGAACTTCCACGTATACGTAAACGGCAATTACATGGGCTCCTTCGCTCTCAGCTCCGAGCTTGACATTCTCTATGAGAATGGCCAGCCTATTGCAAGCCACGTTGGTTTCTATCAGTTCAGCAGCGACGTTACCTTTGCGAACTATTTCGCAACTCAGGATGCGGCTAAGGTTGCTGAGAAGATTCCCGAGGCACCCGTTTTCTGCGAATTTCTTGAAGACTGATAAGTGAAGCTTTTCAAATCCCGTATTGATACTTTAAGAGAGTCCGCGCCAGCAAAAACGAGCAAACGCTTCATTGCCGGCGTGATCGATATAGTCCTGGTAGCTCTGCTCGCAGGCCTCATTTTTTCCGGTGCATTTCTCATCACCTCCCGAAGCGAGCGTTATGAGGAAGCCGAGGCGGCGGTCCGGGACGAGATCGACTATTACGAAAGACTCACCGAGGATACTCACATCGTTGAGTACGTAAATGGCAGCAGAGCCACGTTGGACGTTGTGGTGCTGAAGAACGTATATCGGGCAATATGCCTGTCCTACGATGTCTTCGGCAACGTCCAGCAGAAGGATTTTGTAATCGATCCCTCTCATCCCGTGAGGGTTAACGGAGTTCACTCCGCAGAGAACGATAACGTGGCTTATTTTTACACACGCTACCTCAGGGATAATCCCGATATGGGTATCGGTGCGGAGAGGGACGTTTTCGAGATATACAGAAGTGCCTTTGGCGACGACGCCTCGTTTATGTTTTCCTTCGATCGGGAAAGATCGGAGATCCCCGTTCTGAACACCCAGGTGGCGTATTATATCTTCCACTATCTGTTCGTAGACGAGAGTGACAGCATCGGGCAGACGGGCGCAACGTATTACAGATCCTATTACAACGCCTATTCGTATATGCTTGAGGAGGCGGAGCAGCTGATCATCGGAAGTGAGCCCTATAATTCCACTCATTACGTGAACTATAAGGCAGCCCTTACGGCACAGGCAAGATATACGAATATCGCACTGCTGATTTCGATTTTCATATCCTGCTTTGCCGTTCTTCTTGCTTCAAGATATATTTTCGGCGATGGAAGGACTCCGGGATATATGCTCCTCGGCCTCGGGGTGGTCGGAGTCGGTGGCGAGAGGATAGAGTGGTACAATCCGCTTATCAAAACTGCGGTATACGCTGTCGGTGCAATACCGATCACCTTCATTTTATATATGTTCCCCCCGTTTAACGGCAGTTACGAGTCTATGTTTATGCCCGTGACGGTTGACGGCGGGATCTCTCTGGGCCTTCTGGTCCTCATAATAACCCTGCTTTGGGGAATAGTAAACGCCTTTGGGCTCTTTACCCGAAAAAGGCAGAATTTGTTGAATCTGATCTTTAATGACCTTGTTGTGGACCCTCGCTATCCCGACGATGATGACGATGGCAGCACAAATCACGGAAGATCGTATTAAGAAAGGATAATTACAATGAAATTGTTTAACACAGGATTAACTAAGGCACTGAGCTTTTTGCTTATACTTTCAATGGTAATCGGACTCGTCGGATGTAAGAAGAAGAAGGATAATAAACCCGATAATACAGTCGGCGGTGCCAACATAGAGAATATCACCGATGACCTTCCCAGAGACGAGAACGGAAAGTTCGTCGTTGATTATCTCGAGAACGTTCAGATCAATATGTGGAGCGTTATCGGTCAGCCCGACCAGGAGATCCTCCTCGACCTTGTTAAGGAGTTTAACAAGCAGTACGCGGGCATTATTGAGATCAAGGTAACCTCCGTAGGTCACTACGATTACTACAACGCCCTTGACTCTACTTATGCAAACGACTATGAGAATTTCCCCGACGTCTGCTTTATGCATAACGAGAAAAATATTGAGTACGCCCTTAAAGGATATTTCTATCCCGTTGACGAGCTTTTAACAAAGGCAGGCGTCGATATTGATTTCGCCAACGCATACGATAATATAGAAAAAACCACCGTTCACGACGGTAAGCATTACGGTATTCCGATCGACGCACACGGATACCTTACTCAGATCAGACAGGACATCATTAAGAAGAACAATCTTGGCTTTGACGGTAACACCCGCTTCGTTCCTCAGAACTACCAGGAATACCAGACACTCATTGAGGGCCTCAGAGAGCTTGCCGATTCGGGTGAGCTTTGGATAAGAAACATCAACCTCGATCAGGATCACTCCTGGTATCAGCTTAAAACAGGCAATTCCAAGCTGTCGGAAAAGATCACCAAGGATAACTTCTATCCCGTATTCTTCCATTCTCAGGAGAGTGATAACCTCACAGCACTCTACGTAAACGGCGGAACTCTCGTTGATGAAAACGGTGACGTTTCCTTCCATAAGAACACCGGTCTTACCCAGTACGCTACCGACCTTGTAGAGCGCTTCAACGACAACCTTCTCGGTGACGCAGGCAATAAGGAGGCTGCCTTCCCCACAGGACAGATCGTAATGTTCTCCGAGGGTCCTTGGATGGTTGCCAATACCTACGACCTCTGGTGGAACAATAAGCAGCTCTCCACGGCAGGCAAGCTTGGCGTAACCGAGGAGGATGCGGCAGATCCCATATACAGCAATCCTTACATTGCCGCACGCCCCTATTATATGGCGGCAGAGGGCGCACCTGCAGAGAGCGCGTCAAAGTGGTACGGCAACGGCCACGTTATTACACTTACCAACAAGATCACCAGCATGCAGAAGGCTGCGGCTGCGCTTATTTTTGCGGAGTGGCTTACTCAGGGTCAGAAGGATGACGGCGGCTATAACCTTACCGATTGGTGTAAGGCAGGCCACGTTCCCGCATGGAAGAACGTATACAGCTCCGACGACTATAAGGCTGCGGAGGCCAAGAGCATAACCCTTTCCGCTATGGGTGATCCCTCAGACATCATCGCCCTTGAGAGTACACAGTATGCCACAACTCTTATCGCAGGCCTTACCACCGCTATCGGTGACATAAGCGCACAGCTTCTCTCGGTAGATGGCTGTACCATTGATAAAGCAAAGAAAACGCTTGAGGATACCGCTGCGTCCACACAGGAGGCACTTAACCTTCTCAAGCTCGGAACTAAGTGAAATTAACAGATAGGAAAATAGTATGGAAAAGACAGTTGTTTTAGAAGAATACGCTAAACAAAGGTCTCGACGGATAGGTGCTTTTAAAAAATACGGAGTCACGGGCATATTCTTGCTGCCGTATCTTGCGGCGTTTATAGTGTTCTTCGTTTTACCGCTGTTTTACGGAATTTATATTTCACTGACGAACTTCCAGTATGGAAAGCCGGGCGTTGAGCATTTCAATGACTTCGAATGGTTCAGAATGCTTTTTGATTCGACCTTCATGCCCGGCATATACAAGAGCTTCTGGCTTGCGTTTGTCCACACCATCATGTTCTCGGTCATTATGGTTCCCATTGCAATAATCCTGCCCCTGTTCCTGGCAATTCTGATCAATCAGAAGCCTGCGGGCTATAAGCTTTTCAGAGCCCTCATCTATATGCCCTCTATCGTTCCCCTCACCGCCGCAGGTACTATCTTCACCCTGCTGTTCATGTCAAAATCTCAGCACGGTGTTCTGGCGGAGTTTTTCGGAATAGATATTATGTGGTTTATCGATAATTGGTTCAGCTTCTCGCTCTTTGGACAGCAGATCGATATCGTTTATGCCTGGATCCCCATCTTCTTTATGTGCTTATGGGGCGGCTGGGGAGGTAACTTCATAATTTTGAGTGCGGGACTTCAGAACGTGCCTAAGCATCTTTACGAGGCGGCTGACATTGACGGCTGCTCGTCATTCAGAAAGATCTTGAACGTGACCATTCCCGGAATCAAGCCTCAGCTTGTTCTTTGTCTGTTCACCACGATTCTCGGTTATCTCGGTCTTTACGGTCAGAACTACGTGCTGTCAAGCGGCGGACCTTCAATTGCCGCCATAGCCAGCATGCCCGCAGGCGGTAAGACCTCAACGCTTATGTACTTTATTCAGGATATAGTAGCTAACAATCTGCAGTTCAAGTCCAGCCTTTACGGTCTCGGTGCTGCGGCGAGCTTAGTATTCGCCCTGTTTGCGGGTATTATCTCGGGTATCCAGATGTACATCACCCGTGAAAAGAAGACGGGTACAAAAATTTCGGAGGCGTATAACAAATGGCACGCAATCAAATAACACTGGAACAGTATATAGGCTTCCGTAAAAAGAGAAGCTTTGGAGAAAAGAAAAAGCCCAACGTGGGCAAGATCATCTCCTTCGCATTTTTGCTTCTGTTTTGTATAGTTTGGCTCTCTCCGTTCGTCATTATGTTCTTCGGCTCACTAAGAGGCTATTCGGACACTATGCTCTATCCCAAGGAGCTGTTCTATCCCCACTCGGGCTATACGCTTGAGAACTACGAGATGCTTCTTTTAGGTAAGCTTCCCGAGGGTATCGGTCAGGTAAACAGCGTACAGGATTACAAGATAGGCACGTGGTTTATGAACAGCTGCTTCAGCGCTATTGGCGGCACGCTGCTGTATCTGCTCGTCGCCTCGCTTGCGGCATATGCCTTTACCTTCATTGACTTTAAATACAGAAACCTTCTCTTCGGAGCTATCGTTGCATCAATGATCATTCCCGGCGCGGCGACCGCGGTAGGTAACCAATCTATGGTTTACTCCATGGGCTTAAACAGATCGCTCCTTGCTCTGATCATCCCGGGACTTGGCGGAGTGTACGGAATGTACCTTATAAAAACCTTCTTTGAGTCTATACCGAAGGATCTTATCGAGTCGGCGAAGATGGACGGCTACAGCAATTTCAAGATCTTCTATAAGATCGTTCTTCCTCTTGGAAAGACCGTTCTCTTCGTACAGGGACTCTTCGGATTTATGGGAGGCTGGAACGACCTTATCTGGCCTCAGATGCTCTACGGAGCGAAGGATAACGATCTGTGGACTCTTCAGGTCGGTATGGCTTATATCATCAATAATTCCAAGACCAGCAATCTGATAGGCTCGGCTCTGGCGGGCGGTGTGATATGCCTTCTTCCCGTGCTGGTAATGTATATCATTGCCCAGGATAAGATTATAGAGGGTATGTCCAGCAGCGGAATTAAAGGATAAATGGGAGAAAAAAATGATAAATTCAGATAACAGACCGGTTGACGGCGGTATGGAAGTGCCCATCAAGGAGGCCGGTAAAGTATTAAAACAAAGCGGATATAAAATATCCAACAGCGACGTGGATTCCTTCGTTTCCCTGAAGGATATCAACAAGATATATCCCAACGGCATTCAGGCCGTATACGATTTCAATATTGATATTTCGGAGAAGGACTTTATTGTTCTCGTCGGCCCCTCCGGCTGCGGAAAGTCCACGACCCTTCGTATGATAGCGGGACTTGAGGATATTACCAGCGGTTATCTCTACATAGACAAGGTCCTGTCGAATTATACGAGCAGTAAGGACCGTGATATTTCAATGGTATTCCAGAATTATGCACTGTATCCTCAGATGACGGTGTTTGATAATATTGCGTTTCCTCTTCGCGCCCGTAAGTTCAGAAGACCTATGGAGGCTACCGCAGTCAAGGCGTGGAGGCAGGCGTCGGAGGTCGTTGAAAACAGAAGGGAAGACCTTCTATCGGCAATCACCGCCGCAAATGACAAGAATCTGAACTACGGAACTGTGGTGGAATACGTTGCGACCAAGCTTAGGATCTGCGACGAGGCGGCAAGGCTCCTTGTCAAATCAAGCTCCTCGCTCGATAGCGTAAAATCCTCCGCAGCCGAGAGGATAGACGGCGAGCTCCAAAAGCTTTCTGCTCAGGGATATGAGATGGATGATGAATACCGTCTTCTGAAAAACGGCGAAATCCAGTATCATTACGTGAAAATGAGCAATGAGGAGATACGCTCAAAGGTATTTGAGGCGGCGGAGATCCTCGACCTCGGTCCCTACCTTGACAGACGTCCCAAGGAGCTTTCCGGCGGACAGATGCAGCGTGTGGCGTTGGGACGTGCGATCGTCAGAAACGCAAAGCTCTTCCTTATGGACGAGCCGCTTTCAAATCTGGACGCAAAGCTCAGAGTTCAGATGCGCAGTGAGATCGTCAGAATCCACGAGCAGATCGGCGCAACCACCATATACGTAACTCACGACCAGACCGAGGCCATGACGATGGCTACAAAGATCGTTGTTATGAGCCGTGGTTGGGTACAGCAGATAGGCACACCCAGAGAAATTTACTGCAACCCCAAAAATATCTTCGTTGCCACCTTCATCGGCTCGCCCGCAATGAACGTTTTCGATGCGGAATACGACAACGGCAGAATTATCTTTAACGGTGGCTACGAGGTGGCTCTCTCTGACGAGTGCGTTCTTCGACACAGAAAATATTACGAGGAAAAGATAGCCGAGCTTAAAAGAATGCTTGCTACTCCCGATTTCAAGAAGATGCACGCGCTGAAGCTTCTTGACAAGCATCTTTTCGGGGAGGAGCAGGGAAGCATTTCCGATACCCTCGTAAATATCCTGGAGATCACACAGGACACCGAGTGCTTCGACAGAGTAAAGTCTCTGGTTGAGCAGATCAGAACAGAAAATAAATTTGACAGAAAGGCACTTCTCGCATTGAGAGAGCCTCTGCTTACGTTTGAAAAGATCCCCTCTGCGGATATCAGCATGCTTCACAACGCACAGGTATTCAGCAAGGATGAGATCAAGGTTGATAATACGCTTTATTATCAGAAGCCCAAGAAGAAAAAGAAAACTACCAAATTTAACGTAAATCTCAACTCCACCGATATTGAGTTCGTTAACAACCTGTACGAGGTCGCTAAGGGACTGCTTGAAAGATGTGAGACTGCTCTTGAGGGCAGACATCCGATCAGAGTCGGAGTAAGGCCTGAGGATATCGTTCTTAATTCGGAGTTTGAGGGTAATAAGACCGACGGCTTTACCGTCAATACGAGCATTGTTGAGCTTTTGGGCAGCGAGCTGCTTATTCACTCTGACTTTGCAGGGTCGGAAATCGTTGCCAAGGTTTCGACCAACGTACTTATCAAGCCTCATACCGACGTTGAGCTTGCCTTCAATAAGGACAAGATCCTTATTTTCGATGATAACTGTGGAGACAGGATCTGATAGGAGACTAATATGCGTAAATTTGTAGCTGCTTTATTATTTATTATTATGATTATTTCGGCTTTATCGGGCTGTCGCAAGAAATATTCCGAGACGGTGGATAAGCATCTTACCGAAGGTGTAGATTATGTTGACCACACCTCCACCTATGACGGAGAGGGACTTACGTATGACGAAACGATGTGGTACGTAAACAAGCTTGACAGCGTACCCCTTCCCGATCCCTTCGTTTTTGTTGAGGACGGTACCTATTATATCGTCGGAACAAGCGACAGGGACAGTAACGTTATCGATTGCTATACTACCGAGGATTTTGTAAATTACGAGAGACACACCGCAATTTACAATCCCGCATCCATCGGCAGCTGGGAGTCGGCGAATGCCGCTATCTATGCCCCCGAGCTCTACTGCTTTGACGGCCTGTACTATATGTATTACAGCGCGAACGACAGGAGCGGAATACGCCGAAACAGCGTTGTTGTCGCCGATAATCCTCTCGGACCCTACAAGGCGATCCAAAACAACACCGTAAACGGTCTTGCAGAACCCGTTTTTCTTGACAAGAACTCAAGCTTTGGCGTTCTTGACGCAACCGTTTTTACCGATGATGACGGCGAGATGTATATGTATTACAGCGTGAGCTGTAACGAAAACCAGCATATCGTCGGCGTAAAGCTTAATAGCCCCTACGAGGCGGACTGGTCAACCTACAAGAAGATCGTTGAGCCGGGCGCCCTTAATTCCTCAAACACCATTCTCAAGCCTTTGACCTGGGAGATGTTCAGAGAGGGTCTTCCTATTGCCGAGGCACCCTTCGTGATCAAATCCGAGGGCAAGTATTATATGACCTATTCGGTAAACGGCTGTTGGAACAAGTACTATAACGTGTGCTATGCCGTGTCCGATTCTCCTCTGGGCAACTTTGAGAAGCCCTATGAGGCAGGCGTCACGTGGAGCAATTTGTTCCTCGGCTACCCCGGCACCAATATTGCAAGCTCCTCTGTTTACAAGCAGTGGTCGGGATTCGCATCGGGAACGGCACACCATTGCTTCTTCTACGTGGGCGATCAACTGATGATAGGATATCACGCCCATCAGAACCGCAACAGCAATTCGGGATATACAAAGCGTTATTTTGCCTTTGACTACGTCCACTTTGATGAAAATGGCAAGCCCTTTGCAAACGGCCCTACGTTTTCGATCCAACCTCTTCCCGAGGAAATAAGCGGATATAAGAATATTGCTTCATCGGCGTCTGTCAAGTCGGATAACGTGACAAATCCCGAGGCGATAAACGACAATTATATCGTTGATTGCTATAACATCAAGGGCGAGGAGACTAAGGAGGTCGTCCTCGGCGAGGGATACTCCTTTATCGAGCTGAAGTTTGACAAGGAGTATGAGATAGGCGGTATTGCCATTTATAACAGCGCATTCTTCGGAAAGCTCGTGTCGGAGATCGAGTATATCGATTTCGGTAACGGCAACGCTGTTAAATATCCGCAGTTCTGTAGTGATATCTACGTAAACGGCGATACCAAGTTTATTTTCCCGAACAGCGCCTTTACAGTTGAATTTATAAATACCTTCAAGGCCGACCACGTTATTATCTGCGTTAAGACCGAGTCTGTCGGGGCGCTTAATGAGATCGTGGTTCTTGGCAGGTAGGAGGAAGAATGAAAAAATTATTATCCCTTTTACTTATTTGCATTTTGCTCTTAACCCTTGCCTCGTGCAGGGAAAAGGACGACGGACCCTCGATCACGCCTACCGATGAGCCCGCAGCAGAGAAGGTTCACATTTTCGTTCTCGCAGGCCAGTCAGGCGCACGCGGCAAGGCCCTTGTAAGCGACCTTTCGGATGATGACCGCAAGTCCAGCGATGACGTGTTTATTTTGGCAGACGGCCTTCCTATGGGTGAGTTGAATAACATTCCCTCCGTGGATGATTCGCTTTACATCGACGTTCTTGAGCCCGGATACGGCGACTTCCCCTCGGAGTTCGGACCCGAAATAGGTATGGGTCAGACTCTGGCATCGGTTTACCCTAAGCTGGATGCGGATTATAAGACGGTTATCGTTAAGTATACCGCCAGCGGCTCTACGATCACCGACCATTGGTACTCCGGCTCTGCCGTAGACGATCCCGAGCTTGCCGATCACATCAATCTTGATCAGTCGGTAAATACCGATAAGGGAGATGAGACCGGTCCGCTGACAAAGAATCTTTACGACCTTGTAAATATGGCGATCGCCGAGGTTGAGTCCTTTGGCTACGAGGCTGTCGTTGAGGGCATGGCGTTCGTTCACGGCGAGCAGGATGCCAAGTTTGACGAGAATATGGAGATCTACGAGAAGGCTCTCGGCTATTTTATCAGCGATTTCAGAGCTTATTTTGAAAGTCCCGATATGCCCGTCGTTATTACCGAGGCTCTGACAAACAGCGCAAAGCATTCAAACCGTCTGAGAGAAATTCAGGCGTCGGTTGCAGAGAAAATGAATAACGTATCGCTCATCAATACGTGGGATCTTTATACAAATACCTTTGAGCCCTGGCATTTCGGTGCACAGAGCAACATTATTCTCGGTAACAGAATTGCTGCCGAGCTTGCGTCCTATAACGAAACCCGTGAGGTCGTCAGCATTGACGAAAATATTATCGATGTTCCCCTTGGCGCAAGCGTCGAGCTGCCAAGCTACGTTAAAGCAAGCTTTACCAACGGATATTCCGGTTATCTCAAGGTGCTTGAGTATTCCTCTTATGACCTTAACCTGCTGGGCGAGCAGAACGTGAGCTTCAAGGCACGCACCGCATCGGGCGTTAAGGAATTTGATCTCAGGATAAAGGTCAGCGCCGACGTTGCTTACGTTGACGGTGTACTGAACGAATATTCGGGAGTAAAGAAGAACACCCTCCCGGGCGGACTCGGAGAGGTATACGTTGTTAAGGGTGACAAGGGACTTTACGTTGCAGCGAGAATTAACGACGCAGATATATGGACCGACGGAGAAAATTGGCACAGAGGTGATATGGGTCAGAAGGGCAATAACGATGACTTCAGAATCTACGTTACCGACTCCTCTGCGGAGGACAGGATCACGATCTGTCTTTCTGCTGCCAACCTTCTCAGGGTTTACGGCAAGGGAATCAGTCTGTCCGACAGCGAGGTTACCCTTGAGTTCGGCAATCAGGTATACAAAAAGCAGATAGAGGGCTACAAATATCACGTGACCACCTACGGCACGGTAAACGGCGCAGGATCGACAGGTATGTGCCTTGAGCTTTATATCAGCTATGCCGAGCTTGGTATAAATGCCGACGATATCATGCTTTGCTTCAATTACAGTGACGTTTCATCCGACTCCGGTATAAAGAGCGAAACCGACAACTATCTGACCGCGACCTCGGGCAACGAGGAGAATGATGACTCTTATTTCGCGATAGGTCAGCTTGTAAATTAAAGAGTATGAAAAAAAAGGAAAGATTTGAGCGATATAAATATCTGACCGGGCTTTCTGCCTGGGAGATCGCAAGCTATAGTGACCCCGATAGCGTTATCGTTCTCAATGACGGACCAAGCGGACTTCGCAAGCCCTTGAAAAATGGGTTTACGGAGCAAAACGAGGTAATAAAAACCGTGTGTATGCCCACACCGAGCGCCCTTGCCGCCTCCTTTGACGAGGATGCCTGCTATGAAAGCGGCGCGCTTATTGCATCGGAGTGCCTTTATCACGGAACCAACCTTCTGCTTGCCCCGGGCATTAATATTAAAAGATACGTTATGTGCGGCAGAAACTTTGAGTACTTTTCCGAGGATCCTTATCTCACGGGCAGACTTGCCGCAGGATACGTCAGGGGACTCGAGGAAAACGGAGTTGGTGCCTGCGTTAAGCATTATGCCTGCAATTCTCAGGAGCACGGAAGAACGGTCAACAGCAGCGAGATATCGCTTCGTGCCCTGAACGAGATATATTTGCGAGGATTTAAGTATACCCTGAAATACTCTCGCCCCTCGTCAATTATGACATCATATAACAGGATAAACGGCGTTTACGTCAACGAGTCGGAGTATATGCTTCAGCAGAAGCTAAGGCAGGAATACGGCTTTGATGGGCTGATAATGTCCGACTGGTGTGCCGTAAGCAACAAGGGTAAGAGCTTTAGTACGGGACTTAATATTGAGATGCCCCTTTCAAAAATGAGCTACGAGCTTATGGATAGGGACTACGGCGTCAGCTTTAATGACGATGATCTGATAAGGCTCGACCGGGAAATACATAATACCGTAGCTAAGTTTAAGGGAACTAAGGATCTCGAGGAATTGGATCTCGATAGACTTCACGACAAGGCTGTCGACGTGGCAAACAAAACCGTCGTTTTAGTGAAAAACGACAACAATTATTTACCGATTAGTGAAAATGAAAGGGTTTTGGTCCTCGGATACTTCGCCAACCACGCAAGATCTGTGGGAGGGGGAAGCGGTTGGGTAAATGCCTACCGAGAGGTTACCTTCCTCGATACCCTTTCCTCACACGGGATAGACTACAGCTTCCTTGAGTGTTACGATGAGAGCGGACTGACGGTAACTGCCGCTCAGCTCGAGGAGTATAAGGGTAAGTACGACAGAGTCCTTGTATTCCTCGGTCAGTATCAGGCGGATGAGACCGAGGGCTTTGACAGAACGACTATCGATCTCCGTCTCCCTCAGTATGAGCTCGTCCGAATGGTCAAGGAGATCTTCGGCAGCTTTGCCGCCGTACTCGTCAGCGGTAGTGTGGTTAATATCGAGGAGATATACCGCAGCTCAGACGCCCTTCTCATAACCTATCTTGCGGGAGAGGGACAGTCGGAGGCAATATACAACAACCTTACGGGACGTCATAATCCCAGCGGCAGACTTCCCGAGACCTGGATATCCTCACTTGAGCAGAATCCCATAAATGCAGAGTACGCAAGACGTGATATATATCACACCTATTACGACGATGACATTTTCGTCGGCTACAGATATTACGATCTTGGCTGCGAGGGATTTGTTCTTCCCTTTGGCTTTGGACTGGGGTATTCCGATTTCAGCTACTCAGCCTTTGATTATAAAGTGGCTGACGGAAAGATTCTGGTATCTCTGGAGCTTACCAACGAGGGAAGCCTTGATGGCGAGGATGTCATTCAAATATACGTAGGAAAGCGCGACTCGGTGGTTTATCGTCCCAAGAAGGAGCTGAAGGCCTTCAAAAAGGTGAAGGTCGGGGCAGGGGAGACCCTTTCCGTGACGGTTGAGGTGGATATTGACGACGTTAAGTCCTACCGCGACTCTACAGATTCCTTCGAGCTTGAGGACGGTGACTATGAGATCTATATAGCAAGAAACGCCTCTTCAATAATAGATGAAGGAAGAGTTCATCTTGACGGCGTAAGGTTTGATCCCATGCCTGAGCCCGAAAAACTTGAGAGGCGCGAGGTGCCCGAGCGCTACAGCCTTGATACCCCGGCAGGTATCCTCTGTGAAAACGAAGCATTTAAAAAATACGTCGAGGATCGCGGTCTTCCAATCGATCCCGAGGACGTGAACAGAAAGATGCCGTGGATCGAGGCAAAGGCCCTGCGCGTGACCATCTGCGACGGTGACATCAATATCACCTACGAGGAGATGGAGGAGCTCGTTAATTATCTGAATGAGCATTCCGAGATCAACAGAGCGGTCAACTTTGATGCCGCAGTGGCAAAATACAAGATTTGACTTTAGTTAACCCAATATAAAAAATACAAAAAGGAGAAAGTCATGAAAACCAGAAGTATTATCCTTCTAATGGCGTTAATGTTCGTGTTCGCCCTGGCGCTGACATCCTGCGATGCTATTTCGCAGCTGTTACCCGGAAACCAGTCGCACGAGCACAAGTGGGCAGAGGCTACTTGTACGTCACCTAAGACCTGTACTGAGTGTGATGCTACCGAGGGTGAGGCCCTTGGACACACCGAGCAGGTTATTCCCGGAAAGGAAGCTACCTGTACAGAGGAAGGCTACACCGAGGGCAAGATCTGTACCGTATGTAACGAGGTTACTGTGGCACAGCAGTCTACCGTTGCAAAGGGACATTCTGCCATCGAAGCAGGCTGCGAGACCGCATCTACCTGTAGTGTGTGTCACGTAGTTCTCTCTCCCGCACTCGGTCATGATGAGGTGGATGTAGCTCCTACCAATCCCACCTGTACCGAGGAGGGTCTTACCGCAGGTAAGGCGTGCTCCCGCTGCGATAAGGTATTCGTAGCGCAGGAGACCATTCCCGCACTCGGACATACCGAGGAGACCCTGGCAAGGGTTGAGCCCGATTGCGTAAACACCGGTTTTACCGAGGGTAAGAAGTGTTCTGTTTGCGGTGATATCACCGTAGCACAGGAGACTATTCCCGCTCTTGGTCATACCGAGCAGACCCTGGCAAGGGTTGAGCCCGATTGTGTAAACACCGGTTTTACCGAGGGTAAGAAGTGCTCTGTATGCGGAGAGATCACCGTAGCACAGGAGACTATTCCCGCACTCGGACATACCGACGAGACTCTCGCAAGGGTTGAGCCCGATTGTGTAAACACCGGTCTTACCGAGGGTAAGAAGTGCTCTGTATGCGGAGAGATCACCGTAGCACAGGAGACCATTCCCGCACTCGGACATACCGAGGAGGTCATCCCAGGATTTGCACCCACCTGTACGGCAACAGGCCTTACCGATGGAAAGAAGTGTACCGTTTGCGGTGTGATCACCCAGGCACGGCAGGACATTCCCGCAAACAACCACAAGGACGATGACGGCGACTTTAAGTGTGACGTATGTTCTGCAGTTCTTTGCACCAGCCACGTTGCATCCGAGCCCGTTCAGGAGGAGTATAAGGCAGCTACCTGTACCGAAGCCGGCTCCTACGTTCTCGTGACATATTGCGCAAACTGTCAGTACACTATGAACAGAGAGACTAAGGTTATTGATGCACTCGGACATACCGATGAGATCCTTCCCGCCGTAGCACCCACCTGTACACAGACGGGTCTTACCGAGGGTAAGAAGTGCTCTGTTTGTAGCGCAATCCTCAAGGAGCAGGAGAAGGTCGATATCGTTCCTCATACTCCTGGTGAGTGGATCGTGACAACAAGTCCCACCTGCGAGACCGACGGTGAAAGACTTGCACAGTGTACCGTTTGTTCTGCTATTGCAAAGCAAGAGGCCATTAATAAGCTAGGCCACGCATACAGCGTGGTTTACACCTGGTCTGAGGACGGCTCTACCTGTACTGCAACAGAGATCTGTCAGAATGACAACAGTCACGTACGCAATACAGAGACCGCTACCGTTTCTACGGTCGACCTTGATGTAAGCAAGAGTGGCGTTAAGTTTACCTATAACGTAGTATTTGCTAACGACAGCTTCGAGGCACAGAGCGTAGAGAAGAGCGGCGAGCTCGCTCTTGAAAATAAGATCGCAACCGTCACCGCTCCCGAGATCGCCGGCAGAGTTGCATCTCACGACTTCGTAAAATTCAGCTTCCACGATGAGGAGGCAACCTATAAGTTCACTATTAACTATTCCGAGATCGACGTTTGGGACGGCTCGGTAGCTACCGAGTTTGCAGGCGGAAGCGGAACCGAAAACGATCCTTACATCATTAAGACCGGCGCACAGCTTGCATACCTTGCAAAGCTCGCTATGGACGGAACTGCCGCAAAAGATTCTGTTTACGGCACTGGCATTTACTACAAGCTTGCCGCATCCCTTGATCTCAGCGGACATCAGTGGACTCCCATTGCAATGTACGACAAGGGTTATTCCTGGACATACTTCGACGGCATTTTTGATGGCGCAGGCCACAAGATCATCTTCAATATCGAAACTACGAGCTACGGCTACGGTCTGTTCGCAGGCCTTGGCGCAAATAGCGTTGTAAAGAACCTCACTCTCTACGGAAGTGTTAAGACCGCTCACAGAGCAGGCGCTCTTGCTTACATCACTCAGTCCGGCGCTTATGTAGAGAACGTAACCAACTATGCAAGTGTAACCTGTACCGCAACCGGCGGTTATGTAGGCGGTCTTGTCGGCTCCCTGTCCGGTGCTGATTCCGTAATGAACAACTGTGTAAACTACGGAACGGTTTCCAGCGCAGGCAAGCAGACCGGCGGTATTACCGGTACTACTCCCGCAACAATAACCAACTCGGTTAACTTCGGTGATGTTACCTGTACTCCGGGTACCGTAGGCGGCATTACCGGTACTTCCACGACCGCTAAGATTATCGGCTGTGCAAACTACGGCGCGATCGATGGCGAAGGCACCTGCGGCGGTATTGTAGGTAACATTACAACCAACACTACCGTATCTCTTTGCGTGAACTACGGAGCAGTTACCGCATCCAGCTGGAACCTTGGCGGTATCGGCGGCTATATGGGCGCGGGCAGCAGCGTTCTCGGCTGTGCAAACTACGGCAGCGTTATTCTTTCCGACAAGAGCAATGTCGGCGGTATTATAGGTAACAACCTTGGTGCTGTGGGCGACTACGTTGCTGCGGACGGCACCGTTTATCACACCGTGAACTACGGCACCGTTACCGGTCCTAAAAACGTTGGCGGTATTGCGGGTTATGCGTATGACAGCAAGACCGGCACTAACGGTACTATGACCAACGCTGTAAACTACGGCACCGTTAAGGGTGCGGCTTGCAACAGCGAGGGCGTTAATCAGATCTGCACAAACGGTACAAAGACCGATTGCGTCAGCGAGGGCACCGCAGCTGTCGGCGACCACAATCTTACTCACACCGACGCAAAGGATGCGACCTGTGAGGCAACAGGTAACGTAGCATACGACACCTGCTCCGTTTGCGGAAAGAACTATGATGCAGACGGCAACGTGCTTGAAAACGTTGTTATTCCCGCACTTGGCCACGCCTGGGGCGAGGGTGTTGAGGGTGACGGTAAGATCACCTACACCTGCGGCAATTGCGGCGCGACAAAGGAGGAGCAGATAGTAGAGGATCCCTTCACCGTTACTGTAAATTACCTTTATCTTGACGGCAGTGTAGCAGCCGAGGCAGAGACCATTGAGGTTGCCGAAGGCGATATCTACACCGTAAATGCAAAGACCATTGAGGGCTACGTTCCCTCTCACGATTACGTTAAGCTTCACATTCTTGAAAGAACTAACGTTGTAACAATCTACTATTCCGAGCTTGACACCTGGGACGGCACGTCCGTCAGCACGGGTCTGTCCGGCGATGGCACGGCTGAAAGCCCCTATCTCATTCAGTCTGCGGCTGATTTTGCATACTTTGCTTCTCAGCTTAATAACGCAGCAGTAGGTCAGACAGAGAACTTCCTGGGTCAGTATATCAAGATGACAAAGTCTATTGACCTTAACGGCAATCTTCTTATTGCAGGTAACCACAGCGGTTGGAATAAGTACCAGGGCTTCGGCGGTACCTTCGACGGTAATAACTGCACGATCAGAGGCATTAACGTTGAGCCTACCACAGGCACATCCTCCGCACTCTTCGGTTGTATTACAAAGGCAGGTACTCTTAAGAACCTTATCGTTTACGGTAATGCAAAGGGCGCAGCAACCGTTGGTGGCGTTGTAGCATATCAGCTCGGTACTGTTGACAACGTAACAAGCTACGTAACAGTAACTGCAACAGGCGGCACTATCGGTGGCGTTGTAGCAAACCAGGAGAGCAGTGCGGGCGTTCTTTCCAACTGTGTAAACTACGGCAATGTTACCAGCACTAGCTACATAGTAGGCGGTGTTACAGGCTCCGGCGGAGCAACTATAACTAACTGTGTAAACTGGGGTACCGTTCAGGCAGGTAGCGAAACTGTTGGCGGTATTGCAGGAACAACAAAGAATAAGGGTACAATCTCCGGTTGTATCAACTACGGTGACGTTAAGACCACCGCAGGTGACAAGGGCATGGTTGGCGGTATCGCAGGTAAGCTTGTCAAGCCTATCGACAACTGCGCAAACTACGGTACTATCACAGGTGCTAACACCACAGGCGGTATTGCAGGTAGCGCAGACAGCATCAGCACAATTACAAACTGCTATAACTACGGCGCAGTTAATGCTACCAGCTGGAATATTGGCGGTATCGTAGGCTCTACTGATGCAAATGTCAGCGATTGTATAAACTACGGTGATGTAACAAGCACCGCAGACTGTGTCGGCGGTATCGCAGGATCTTCCAAGGCTATCATCTCCGGATGTACTAACTACGGTACAATTAAGGGCACCGGCAGATCTGCAGGTATTGCATACTATTCTAACGGCACTATTGAAAACTGTATCAACAACGGCGACGTGATCGGTGGCTGGGACCTTGGCGGTATTCTTGCCTGGGTTGGCGACGGTCAGTCCGCAACCATTATTGGTTGTACCAACAATGCTAACATTACCGGTACTTGGAACAACGGCGGTATCTTCGGTCTTGCACACGATAACGCAGGCACCGTAACCATCACAGACTGTACCAACAACGGACATATCGTATCCACCACCGGTGGACAGATCACCATTGCTGTTAAGGCGGTAATCACCGATTGCACCGAAAACGGCTCTTGGACGTCTGCAGAGGAAACAGCAGAATAATTAAATAACAATTGCAAGAAAGGGCATCTCGCCCTTTCTTGCACACCAAAAATGAAATCAGGGGAAAATGATGAAAACTAAAATTCTTTGTTCATCACTTATTTTAGCACTTTCACTTTGCGCTCTTACCTCCTGCAGGGAAGAGCACACCCATCGGTTCTCCACCGAGTATTTCGGTGACGGGACACATCATTGGCATCAATGCGACTGCAAGGAAATTGCGGAAAAGGAAGAGCACCTATGGGACGAGGGAAGGATACTTATTTATCCCACCACCGAGTCCGAGGGCATAGAGTCCTTTAAATGTACGGAATGCGGATATGAAAAGAGCGAGGCGGTAGCAAGGCTTGAGCAGACACACTCTCACAGCTTTGACAGCGGTAAGGTCAATTCGGACGGACTTATCGAATACACCTGCTCCTGCGGATTTAAAAAGACCGAGCCGCCTGTAGGCAATTATGCCGTGACCACGTTGAAGGCGGTTGAGGGAGATATTATTAAGTTTATTTACACAGACATTAGCGCGGGCGGTCTTGTCGAGGTGGTTTTACCCGAGATCGACGGATACGTTCCCGAGTACGATAGATTTATTATTGACGTTGAAAATAATTCTTCGGAAAACACTATATATTATTCGCCCCTGAGCATCTGGGACGGTATCTCTGTAAGTGAGAGACTGTCCGGCGAGGGAACGGAAGAGAGCCCTTATCTTATTCAGAGTGCGGCGGATTTTGCATACCTTATGGCAGGCGATTTTGCAGGAAAGCATTTCAAGCTGACGGTCAGCGTTGACCTTGCCGATAATGCCTTCCACGTTGACAGCTTTAACGGTGTAATTGATGGAAATCATTGCTCCATAAGGGGAATAAGTAATTCCAAGGGACTCTTCGGAACTCTCGGAAAGAACAGCGTAGCTTGTAACCTCAGTCTTTACGGTGATGTCGTAGCTGCGCAGAACGTGGGCGTGCTTGCGGCTACGTCTTATGGAAAGCTGTCGGGAATTGTAAATTACGTAAGTCTCGTGGGAAACGGCAGACTCGGCGGAATTGTTTACAGCTCATCGGGTATTTTTGAAAACTGCAAAAACTACGGCGATATTAAGGGTCAGTGGGATATTGGCGGCATAGTCGGTTACATTGCTCCGGGATATCAGTCAACTGTAAGTGGTTGTGTCAATTACGGAAAGATAAGTGGCACCACGGGCGTTGGAGGCATTTTTGGATTTGCCGATCCCTCTGCCTCGATAATCGTTACGGATAGCGTAAATTACGGTAATATCACCGCAACCTGGGGAGGCGGCGGAATAGGCGGAAACATCAGCCGAGAGTCTGTCGTTTCGGGCTGCGAAAGCTACGGAAGCGTGATTGGTGACGGAGAGCTTGGCGGTATCGTCGGTAAGTGCAGCGGTAAGCTGACCGACAACACTAATTACGGTCGGGTATCCGGCAAGGTGGATATTATCGGCGGCGTTATCGGACATCTTCACGACACGACCTACGGAAGGGAGATCGTTGAAACCAACAAAAACCTGGGAGAGGTAAGCGGTCCAAATGCCTGCGATCTGGTGGGTGACGGATACGTTTACACCGAGGAGGAAAGCGGGGCATCCGGTCCTCTGACAGAGGAGGAATTCAAGGCACAGCCCGCAATGTACGGTTCTCCCTGGATGAATGCGAAAACACGCATGAAAATAGTGATTAAAATCAAGATGGCCAAGGGTACGGTCATTACCTTCCTTGGCGACACCTCGGTTTATTGCTGGGGCGTGATGGAGACCACGGATAAGGATAATGCGTCAAGCGGCGCATGGAAGGACTCGGGCTGGAACACAAGCTGGGCTGATCCCACAGTCAAAACCTATACTACCACCTATGCAGCGGGATATCTTGTTCTCACCGTGGGAAGGCTGGATTCATCGGGAAAACCTAACGTAGAGCTTACCGCAGATGAGGTTAATAATATTCACAGCATGTTTAAGGTTGAGGGCGAGAAGGCGGGCTCCGACGGATCGGGCTCCAATAACAACGTCTGGCTTGACGAGGATATGGTGAGTATTAACCACCGTGGCTGGCACAAGGCACCCGAGAACACTCTCTCCGCCTACGAGGAATCCTATAATCAGGGCTTCAAGTACGTAGAATGTGACGTTCAGTTTACAAAAGACGGTATTCCCGTCCTTCTTCATGATGATACCATTGACCGTACGTCAAACGGCAGCGGTACGTTGAGTCAGATGACCTATGCGGAGCTTTTGCAATACGATTTTTCCTATGATCACAATGATACCGTCAACGATTTCAGCGCGTACAGAGGAGAGAAGATACCCACCTTCGAGGAGTTCATCGCCCTGTGTAAGAGACTTGGACTTCATCCTTATATTGAGATAAAGGGAAATATAACCGATGCAGAGGCAAGGCTTCTTTTGAAGATAGTCTCCGATGCGGATATGCTGAGGGGTGTTTCCTGGCTCAGCTTCTCGGGAGATGCGCTTGCTAAAATTGCGGACAACTGTCCCGGTGCGCGTCTTGTCTGGGTGCTGACGGATACAAATGCGGCGAAGATCCGTGCGAACAACATTCCCTTTGCAAAGGCAAATCTTATGACGGGTGAGAGCGAGGTCGTGTTCGATCTGTATTATACTCTTGCTAAGCAGGATGTTTGCGACCTTCTGAGGACTGAGGGTATTCCCCTCGAGGTCTGGACGGTTAACAGCATAGACGCAATACTCTCTCTCGATCCTTACGTCAGCGGTGTTACCAGCGACTCCCTGAACGCAAAGGAAATTATTGATGATTCAAAATAAATTATTAATAAATGAGGTGAAGTGATGAAAAAGATTGTTTGCTTACTGCTTGCATTTCTAATGATTCTTTCTTTTGCATCCTGCGGTCTTTTTGATAGGGATGAGCCGGATACGGGAGGACCGGATACGGGAGGGCCGGGAGACGATCTCGGTGATGAACCTGAAGAAAAAATTGTGGGGAGTGAAAATGTCATTAACGTTTACTTAATTGCCGGACAGTCTAATGCTGTCGGATACGGAATGGATACCGGAGGGCAGGTTGCGAGCTCTGACGAGAGATTTACCTCCGGATTTGAAAACGTACTTTATTTCGGTAACCAGGAACGCTGGAACGGCAAGGATCTGAGTCGCGGCTTTGATCCCGTCACACTTGGTATGGGTGTTGCGTCTAACCGCTCCGGTGCTGAGATTGGTATTGCCTCGGCTATTGCAGACGAGGGCGGAATGAACGCAATTATCAAGTGTGCCTGGGGTGCTACTCACCTTTATCCCGACACGCTTTACAGCATTTCAAAGGAACAGGGAACCTGGACGTCCCCTTCCTATATCGCAAAGCATAACATTGACACCGAAAGAAATCCTATGGTCGGTAATATGTACAATCGTTTTGTGGACACCGTGAAGGAGGGTTTGAATCTCCTTATAGAGGATGGATATACTCCCGTCATCAAGGGTGTCTGGTGGATGCAGGGCGAGGCAGAGATGTTCACTCGAGAGATGGCATCCGCATACAAGGAGCTCTACGAAACCCTGATCTCTGACACGCGCGCTATGCTTAGCGAGGTTACGGGCTACGATTGCTCGGTCGTGCCTTTTATTTGCGGTCTTCCCAAGTGGAATACAAATAACAGCCCCGCCCCCGCATTCCAGACCTTCGTAAGAAATTCTATGACCTCAGTGGCAGACCAGGTCGATAACGTTGGATACGTAGACTGTATGCCCCTTACCCAGCACGACGATTGGCACTTCGACGCTCAGGGACAGAGGTATCTTGGCGAGAACTTCATCTCGCTTATCAAGGACTTCGAGTTCACCAGCGATACGGGAATTGCCGAGAAGGTCAACATAGACGGTGACATCGGTATTCTTTCTGCTGAGAGAGGTATGAGCTTCCGCGCTAACCTTACAAGCTATAACAGCGATAACAAATACGAATACGGCTTCGTCGTTATTCCTACGGAAAGACTTCTCAAGAGTGGCATCAGATCCATGTTTATAGATGAGTTTGACAGACTCGGTATCGAGTACAGGCAGATAAAGGCAAATGTTACCGTGGAAAAGATCGACGAGAATTACTCCGATATTTATTTTGACGGCAAGCTTACAGGTATTACATACAAGGATCTCAATACCCGCTTTACCGCTATTGCTTATGTAAAAAGCCCTGTAGGAGACTATGTTTATTCTGCGGGCCGTGCGGAAAGTCTTGCGAGACTTGCCAGCGAGGAGCTTTACAGCGGCGGTGAGATGAGCGACGACCTTCAGAAGCTGGTCAACCTCGGACTCAACTCGGCAGCAGGTCTTCCGGAGTCCTCCTCGGGCAGCAATCCCAACTTCAGTCTTATCTCCGATGACAGCATTGCCCTGAGCTATTCCGAGGCTGAGAGCGTTTATAAGCTTAACGTAACAAAATCTATCGACGTTGATTATTTCGTAAAGTATACCTCGGCAGATCCCAAGATCGTCACGGTTGACGATAAGGGCGTCCTGGAGGTCGTCGGTATTGGAGAAACCTACGTTTTGGTAGAGTGTGCGGGAATCAGCAGGAGAATTAATGTCTCCGTTGAAAATCTCTCGGTAGATGGCATCAGCTTCGACGGTGTGATCTCCGACGGTGAGTATGTCGGTGAGGTTATTACTGCGGCAAATGCAAATCTTTCCGCCAAGATCTCCGGTATGATAAAGAACGGAAATCTTTACATGGCCTTCGAGCTTGATCACGGTGCGTGGAGTTCGCTTAATAACGATTGGTGGATGAACGATAACGTGGAGTTCAAGCTCAACGGAGGAACCTCTCATACCGTAGTCTTCTACGAGGGTGTTCCTACCTATTCAAGCAATATTACACACGGCGTTTCAAAGACTGTTGAGAAGGACGGCAGACTGATTACTACCATAGAGCTTTGCGTTGAGGGTATAGACGGTATCCGCCAGCTCAAGGTGGGTATGAACGGTGAGAACTTCTCCTGGCTCGGAGCACTTTGGACGGGTGACGATAACATGGCGTTCATTTCCGAGGAGGGTATCCTTGTCGGAAAGCCTCTGAACGTTGGAGGCGGAATCGTCCTTGATGGCAAGCTTGACGATGCGGTCTATACCGAGACCGTTAAGAATAACAGCATCACCGCAACTGCGAACGGTGCTGCCGTTGATATCATTGGTACGCTTACCGATGACGGTGTGCTTTACGGCGTGACCGTTGATCATAAGCTTGCTCCCGAGCTCTCTACTGACGGCTCTAACCGTTGGTGGACGTATATGGGAATTGAATTTCACTTTAACGGCACGGATAAGCAGTTTATGGCTTTGGCTAACAACCACACCTCTGTGGGCGATATACTCGCCTACTGCAGCACAGTGCAGACCAACAGCGGATATACGACGGTCTTTGAAATATTTATTCCTTATGAGTCTATCGGTGTCGCAAGCACCGTGGATAGTCTTAAATTTACCGCCAGCGGTTGGTTTGAGAACGGTTGGTGCTGGATGCTGAACAGCAGCTGGGATCCGTCTCACACCATTACAAAGGACGGATTATCTAAAAACTAAATTATAGGAGGAACCCGTATGAAAAACAGAATATTAATACTTGTTTTTGTTCTCCTGCTTTCGATTTTCTGCTCATGCAGACGGGTAGAAGAGCATACTCATGAATTTTCTGACAAGTATTCGTCCGATGAGACAAGTCATTGGTATGGCTGCGATTGCGGTGAGAAGTCCGAGGTGGCAGAGCACACGTTCGGTAATAGCGTGACAGTCATCTATCCCACAACCGAATCAGAGGGACTCAAGTCCACTAAGTGCAGCGTGTGCGGATATGACAAGAAGGAAGCTATTCCAAAGCTTGAGCAGACGCACAAGCACTCCTTTGACAACCTCGTTAGCAACGAGGAGGGCCATTGGTACGAGTGCGTATGCGGTGAGACCGAGGGCAAGAATAATCATAGCTGGGACAGCGGTGCTGTGACCATCCCCGCAGGAGAGGTTGAGACAGGCGTAAAGACCCTGACCTGTACCGAGTGCGGTGAAAAGGTAAGCGAAAATATCCCTTCTGCAAAGGAAAGCGGTCTTTCCTTCCTCAGGGAGACCCATTACAGACTGTCCGACAAGCTTTCCGCAACTCCCCTGACCATTGAGGCAGTGATCCGTGTTGATCGCTCAATGTCCGAGAGAGTCGGCGCTATCTTCAGTAACTATTACGGTATCAGAGAGGACTGGCATTTTGAGATCTATGATGGCGGTATTCCGAGATTTTACTACACCGATGCGGCGGGTAATATCCAGGATATCAGATTTAACAACGTTGACGTAAGAACGGGTGAATTCCTTCACATCGCTCTCACCTTCGACTTCTTTGAGGGTATGGTCTCTCTTTACATTAACGGCGAGATAGAGCAGATCATTATCTGCGACGTGGATCTGGCAGACGATATCACCAGATATCAGTTCGTTATCGGTGGCGATAACAGATCGAACAACGGTGATTACTTCAAGGGACAGATCAGCTCCGTTGCGGTTTACTCCGACGTAAGAACCGCAGATGAGATAGCAAGAAGTGCCGAGAAGGGAACTAACCTTTATGCAGACGACCTGCTTGCCGCTTACCTTCTCAACGAGAATAGCGGCGGTAAGGATATTCAGGATCTCTCGGGCAACGATTACATTATTCAGAAGGAATGGCTCGACAGCCGTGAGACCACTATTGATTACGCATACTCATTCGCGGTAGTAGGCGATACTCAGTGGCTCTCCAAATATAAGCCCGAAAAGTTTGAGGGCATATACGATTGGATCCTTGAAAACAAGGACAGCAAGAAGATTGCCCACGTATTCGGTCTCGGTGATATTACCGAGGATTGGAACACCGCCGGTAAGGAAAGCGAGTGGATCAGGGCACAGCAGTATATCTACAAGCTTAACGGTGTCGTTCCTTACTCTCTCGTTCGCGGTAACCACGACGAATCAAAGTACTTCAACAAGTACTTTGCCACTAAGGAGTATATGGATCAGTTCGGCGGTTACTTTATGACCGAGGGCGATATAAGAAACTCTTATAAGCTGGTCACTATCGGCACTACCGATTATCTCTTCCTCACCATTGACTTCGGTGCGAGCGATGAGATCCTGGCATGGGCAAACGACGTAGTCATCAGATATCCCGACCGCAGAGTAATAGTCACGACCCACGCATATCACGGCTATGACGGAGGTCACCTTAACTTTGACAACGTACCCAGCAGCGGTAACATTCACGCAGGCTCTGACGTTGACACGAGCGTTGGTGACAACCCCGGCAGAGGATATAATAACGGTCAGCAAATCTGGGAGAAGTTTATTTCTCTTCATCCCAACATCTTCCTCGTAATGAGCGGACATACCCCTCTTGAAGACGTATTCGTTCTTAAGTCCGAGGGCGTTCACGGCAACGTTGTCACCCAGATGCTTATCGACCCCCAGTGGATGGATCCTCAGAAGGACGGTACGGGCATGGTTTGTATGCTCTACTTCTCCGAGGACGGCAGACAGATTGAGGTTGAGTGGATCTGTACCGATAACGGTATGTACTATAAGGAGCAGAATCAGTTTGTAATGGATCTTGAGGGCTCATTTGATAATCCCTCCCACGATTTCAAGAGCTCCTATAACGAGGCCCTTCATTTTATGGCTTGTGATTGCGGATACATTCACAGCAAGGAGGCTCACAGCTTCGACGGCGGCACTCTTACCCAGGACGGATTTATGGAGTACAGCTGTGAGTGTGGCTATAAGAGAATCGCATCTGCAACAGACGATCCTATAGCTCTTGAGCTTCAGAAGATCATTGAGAAATATTACAACGGCGGAGTTTATTACAAGTCCACCTCCTCCGCTACAAGCTTCTTCAACCGAGAGATCTTCTGGGGAGAGGACGACAGTAACCTCGGAAACACCGCAGATTTCCTTACTCTCTACGACATTTTGATGGGCAAACGCGGCGATCTTCGTATGGACCTTGGTTGGAATTGCTTCGACGGAGTTTATTCCTCTGCAAATGAAAGCACTGTAAGCGGTGTAACCGAGCTTGTACTCGGAGCAGCAAACGGCAGAATCAACAAGGTCAGCATCGAGGAAAACGGTGCGCAGCTCCTTATCAAGCTCTATGAAGGCGATAGCGTTGTCACCGAGGCTACGGTAGGTCTTTACGCAACGACGATCCTTCTCGGACAGGATGGTGCCGAGCTTGGAAGGATCTATAACAAGGTTGATGCCGACGGCCTTTGCAGAATAGAAACTCCCGCATTCAGCGGACTTGTTTCGGAATACGACAGCATTATCCTTAGCATGAATCACGACGATCTCGTGAAGACGGTTTACTATTCTCCCATTACCGTTTGGGACGGTAAAACCGTAAGCTCTTCTCTCTCGGGAAGCGGTACTGAGACCGATCCCTTCCTGGTTCAGAACGGTGCGGATCTGGCGTATATCGCAAGAATCGTAAATTCCGCTGCTGCCGCAACTCCCAACTTCTCCGGCAAATACTTCAAGATGACTCAGTCTATCGACCTTGGCGGACACGACCTCTTTATCGGCGGATTCCCCGGATGGGCAAGCAGAAAGGGCTTCTTTGGCTTCTTCGACGGTAATCACTGCACGATCAGAGGACTTAACTCCACCGCCTCTCTCTTCGGTACGATTGAGACAGGATATCTTAAAAACCTCTCTGTTTACGGTCAGGTCAACGGCACCAGCACGATCGGAGGTATCGTAGGATACGTTGCCAGTGGCGGTATTCTTGAGAATCTTACAAGCTACGTTACAATTAAGGGTACCAATACTGTAGGCGGTATCGTGGGCAACTCTGAGAATCAGGCATCCAGCGTTATCAACTGCGTAAATTACGGCAGCGTAACAGGTACAAGCTGGATCATCGGCGGTATTACAGGATCCGGCGGACATATTATCAGCGGATGCGTAAACTACGGTAGCGTAACCACTCCCGATGACGTTGTCGGCGGTATTGCAGGTACCACAAAGGATACGGGATATATTACCGAGTGCTATAACTACGGAACCATTACCGCGCGCGGTAAGATGGGAGGCATAGTCGGTCAGGCAATCAAGCCCGTTTCCAATTGTGTAAACTACGGTGATCTTAACGGAACCTGGGCTCTCGGCGGTATCGTAGGATACATCAAGGAGGGAACAGTTACCATTTCGGATTGTATGAATTACGGCACCATCACGGCATCGTCTACGGGCAGCGGCGGTATTCTCGGTCTTTCCGAGGCAGCTGCAAAGTCGGTCGTTAAGGATTGCGTAAACTACGGCAGTCTCAAAACTGGCTGGGGCTGCGGAGGCATCGTTGGCGATACTCACGGCGATATCATCGGTTGTACAAACTACGGTGATCTTTCTGCTCCCGGCGATCTCGGCGGCATAGTAGGAAAGACTCACGGCTCTGTTACCGAGTGTAAGAACCTTGGCAGCGTGACAGGAACTTCGGTTCACGTTGGAGGTATCGTAGGACGTCTTCACAATTCCGCTTATGCCGATGTGATCAATTCCTCGAATGAGAACCTGGGCAGCATATCAGCTCCCGATCCTCAGCAGATCATCGGTACTGTAGAATAAACACTTTATCCTGCGCCCCCTCGGGGGCGTGGGATCGGAGAGCTAAGGGGGCGATGAGCACCCCCTTAGCAGCTCCTGATATAGATTTTTCCCATAGTAAAATGTATTTGCAGTAAAATTCATTTCATTATGAGAAAAACACAACAAAAGGGGAAAGACTATGTTGAATTTCAGAAATGAATATCCAAGACCTCATTTTAGAAGAGAGGAGTGGCTGTCGCTTAACGGTATTTGGGAATTTGAGTTTGACGACGACCATAACGGAGAGACAAGAGGATTAACGAGCGGTAAGGTGAAGCTCTCTCGCGAGATTAACGTTCCTTTTACATACCAATATCCGGACAGCGGAATCGGGGAGACGGATTTTCACGATACGCTTTGGTATAGAAGGAGCTTCGTATACGACAAAAAAGGAAAGAGTGTCATCCTGGGCTTCAATGCCAGCGATTTTGCTACGACCGTATGGGTGAACGGCCACTTTGCCGCAACCCACGTAGGAGGTTTTTCTCCGTTTACGATCGACGTATCCACCTTCGTAACTGAGGGCGAAAATATTATAGTTGTCAAGTGCTACGACCCCCTTGACCCTACCATTCCCAGAGGAAAGCAGTCATGGCTTAACACACCCTTCAGCTGCTGGTATACCCCCAACAGCGGAATTTGGCAGAGCGTATGGCTGGACTTCGTGGGCGAGGATTCGATTGAGGATTTCTCCATAACCCCCGACGTTGATACGAATTCCTTCAGCGGGGAAATAAAGCTTCGCAACGGAGTGGCAGATCTGCTGGAAATCAAGGTCCTTTACGATGGCAAGCAGGTGAAACGTCAGCTTTTCACCCCCGACGGAAAGTATACCCGATATACAGTCAATATGATGGAGCAGAATTTTGTTGACGAGGTCACCTATTGGGCCCCTGAGCATCCCAATCTTTTCTACGTTGATATTAATCTTTACCTCGGTGACAGACTCCTCGATACCGTTCACACAAGGTTTGGTATGAGGAAGATCAGCGTTGGCGAGGACGGCAGGATACTTCTTAATAACAAACCTCTTTACCAGCGACTTATTCTTGATCAGGGATATTGGAAGGGCAGCGGTCTTACGGCTCCCTCCGTGGAGGCGATCAAAAAGGATATTTCTCTCACCAAGGAGATGGGCTTTAACGGTGCGAGAAAGCATCAGAAATTTGAGGATCCTTATTATTACTATCTTGCCGATGAAATGGGCCTGCTTACCTGGTGTGAAATGCCCTCGTCATACAACTTCAACCCCGACGAAATGTCCTACGTAACGGGCGAATGGCAGGAAATTATGAGGACTGCAAGCAAGTTCAGCTCGATCATTACCTACGTTCCCCTTAACGAGTCCTGGGGTGTAAGGAAGCTGGCTGTGGATCTGGAGCAGCAGAATTTTGCCCGCTCGCTCTACTATTTGACTAAGGCAGCTGACAGATCCAGGCTCGTGTCTACAAACGACGGTTGGGAGAACCTCACCGAAAGCGATATTCTTGCGATACATGACTATGCGACTCCCGGAGGCGACCTTCGTGAGAAATACAATGAGTCTACCTATAACGACGGCTTCCAGACCTTCAGAAAAATCTATGCTGAAGGAAATGATCATATGGGTCATCCCGTTTTGCTCACCGAGTTCGGCGGTATTATGTTTGAGAAGGATCAGTTCAATGGAAATTGGGGCTACAATTCAGCCGCCAAGAGCGATGAGGAATTTTTCGACAGATTGAAGTCCCTTGTCTGCGGAATCTATGAGGCAGATTTCCAGGGCTTCTGCTATACACAGCTCACCGACGTACAGCAGGAGGTCAACGGACTTCTTGACGCCGAGCATAATCCCAAGGTTGACGTTTCTAAGATAAGGGAGATCTTTTGGAGATAAATAAAGCGTATGAAAAAATTACTTTTACTCTTATTACTCACCGTTTCTTTAACGGTAACGGCATGTGTTCGCAATGATCCGCCCCCTGCTTCTAAGCCCGATATACCAGTGGACAAAAAGGAGTTCCTCGTTGAAGGGGAGGATTATATTGACATTGCCTCGACCTGGGACGGCAACAGCTTTGAATACAACGAGTCCCTTTGGTATATGAACAGTCTTGACGACGTTCCTCTTCCCGATCCGCAGGTGTTTGTTGAGGACGGAATCTATTATATCGTCGGTACCAGCGACAGAAACGTTAACGTTGTTGACTGCTACGTAACCACAGACTTCGTTACCTATGAGCCCCATTACGGCATCTATAATCCCGCTCTCTATGAGGGATGGGAGAGCAGGGCGGAGGCAATCATCTATGCTCCCGAGATCTATTGCTTTGACGGTGTGTACTATATGTACTACAGCGCAAAGGATGAAAATCAGAACCGCAGATCCAGCGTCGTTTCTGCCAACAATCCCCTTGGCCCCTACAAGCCGATAGTGAACGGTGATGTGGACGGACTTAACAACCCACTTTTCCATAACCCCGATTACGTGGATCGAACCCTTGACGCAACCGTGTTTACCGATGACGACGGAAAAAGGTATATGTATTTCACCGTAACAGAGGATACACAGCATATCGTCGGAGTGGAGCTTACCTCTCCCTACGAGGCGGATTGGTCAACCTACAAGAAGCTCCTTGTTCCTCAAAGGGTTGAGCCGGATAACGAGGAAATAGTTATTGAGTGGGAGGGCTACCGTCAAAAGGACGTGCAGATAAACGAGGCGCCCTTTATGATAAAGAGCTCGGGCAAGTACTATCTCACTTACTCGGCTAACGGATGCTGGAATAAGTATTACAACGTTTGTTACGCAGTGTCCGATTCGCCTCTCGGTGATTTTGTGAAGCCTTACGAGGAGGATGGTTTGTGGACAAATCTTCTTATCGGCTGTCCCAGTACAGACGATAGTGAATCGCCCGTATATAACCAGTGGGCGGGATTTGCCTCCGGCACGGGTCACCATTGCTTCTTTTACTCGGGTCAGGATCTTATGATCGGCTACCACGCTCACAGAAACAGAGATTGGAACTCTACTGAGTATACCGAGCGATATTTTGCCTTTGACTACGTGCATTTTGATGATAGCGGTGTTCCCTTTATAAACGGCCCGACATATTCAATAATCAATCTGCCCGGAGATATCAGCGGTTTTTACAATATTTCCGCTGACGGCAAGGCTACCTCGGACAGTATAAATAACCCGGGCAAGGCAAATGACGGCTATATCGTCGACTGCTATAATCTCGAGTCGCCAGACAGCGAGCTTGTTCTTCCTTCCGGAAAATCCGAGATCGAAATAAGCTTCGGCGGGGAATATGAAATCGGCGGAATCATGGTCTATAACAGCGCCTTTTACGACAGCTATATCATTGAGATCGAGTATATTGATTTCGGTAACGGCAATATTTTGTACTATCCCCAGTTCTGCGAGGACTTCTACGTGAGCGATGAAAAGGAGTTTATCAAGCCCCTAAGCTGCTTCAACGTTGAGTTCATCACCTCCTTCACCGCCGAAAGCGTGAAAATAGGATTTAACCTTCCCGAGGGCGGTAATATTAATGAGATCGTTGTTTTAGGACGATAAAAACGGAGGTCGGATATGAGAAAATATCTGTTACCCGACAGCGGTAATTTTTATAAGGCAAATTTGCACGTTCATACAACTGTCTCCGATGGGCAGATGACTCCCGAGGAGATAAAGCGAATATACAAGGAACACGGTTATTCCATAGTGGCGTTTACCGACCACGAGATTATGGTGCCCCAGGCTCATCTCACAGACGGGGAATTCCTTGCTATCACCTCTACCGAGATCAGCGTCAACGAACGGTGTGACTGTGATTTCAATTTTACAAAGACCTATCACCTGAATATTTATTCTCCTTTGGAGAATAAAAATTGCTTCAGCAGCTTTGACAGATCAAAGATGTGGTTGGAAGGGTCAATGAAGTATATCACTCGGGAGCAGGAGGACTGCTCTATCTGCAGGACCTATGATATTGAGAATGTCAACCGCGTCATACAAATGGCAAATGACGAGGGCTGTCTGGTCTCATATAATCATCCCGTCTGGTCACTGCAGGATTATTCCGATTATATCGGTCTTCGCGGTCTGTGGGGAATAGAGCTGTATAACACCGGATGCGCACGGAATGGATACCGTGATTCGGATAAGCCCCTTGACGATCTTCTGAGAATTGGTGAGAGGGTCCTTCCTCTTGCCACCGATGATGCCCACAGAATAGAGGACTGCTTCGGCGGATTTGTGATGATAAGGGCAGGGGAGCTTTCCTACGACTCTGTCTTTTCAGCCCTGCGTGACGGTGACTTTTACGCATCCGAGGGCCCCGAGATCTACGAGATTTCAATTGACGACGGCATAGTCAGCATCCGCACGTCTCCCGTTGCCTTTGCCTCACTCTCCACCGACACGCGATTTAACTACACCCGCCGCTGCGAGGAGGGAAATATGACCGAGGTGAGCTTTGACATTAAGTGGTATCTTGAGAGAAGCCGTGACGGTGTCAACCGGCATCAGTATATCCGACTGACACTTATGGACAGCTCGGGCAGGCATGCGTACAGCCGCGCCTATTTTCTCGATGAATTTATCTGAAATATAGGAGTAGAATATGAAGAATAAATCTTTGAGTATTATCTCTTTGGTATTTGCATTTACACTTGCACTCTTGGTATGTCTGGGCGGGTTGACTGCCGAAGCGTCGGGCGGTCTTTGGATCACCGACGACATTTCTGATCCTACGGACTACGATTATTCCTTCGCGATCGTGGGTGATACACAAAAGCTGGTCGCCCACTATGCGAACAAGCTCGTTCTCGAGCGCGGAGATGCCGATGAGATCAAATACAAGTACAACTACGACGTTCACGAGTATCCCGAAAACGATACGTTCGTAAAGGTATACGACTACATACTGAACAATGCCGATAGCAAAAATATCGCCCACGTCTTCGGCCTCGGTGATATTACCGAGCGCGCCTCGGTCTGGGAATGGGTGCAAAAGGGCTGCCCCTACGCTCCCGACGAGGAGTTCTCCATTGCGGTCGAGCAGTTTATGAGAATGAAGGCCGCGGGCATTGACTTCTCGCTGGTTCGCGGAAATCACGAGTCATGGGACACCTACAATAAATATCTCGGCACGGGAGAGGCAAGCGCAGAGCTTGGCTATGCCGATCTGGTTGACGAGGTATACGTTCATCCAAACGGAACGGTGGACTACACCAATTCCATTCACTATTTCTCCGCAGGCACCCTCGACTATATGGTAGTCACCCTTGACTACGGTGCAAGCGACGCCGTGCTTAATTGGGCAGGCGAGAGAATTGCGGCAAATCCCTACAAGAACGTAATCATCACGACCCACGCATATATGAACAAGGACGGAACGACGATTGATACGGGCGATTCCGTAGCTCCGTCGAGAGATTCCGACAACGTCGTATACGATAAAACCAATATCAACAACGGCGACGATATGTGGAATAAGCTCATCTCGAGATATCCCAACATCGTCCTTGCGATGAGTGGACACGAGCCCACCGACGACGTGGTTATGTCACAGTGGAAGGGCCAATATGGCAACACCGTCACCAACATTCTTATCGACCCCCAGGGAATGGATAAGACTTACTTCAAGGACGGTTGCTCGGGTGCTGTCGCGATGTTCTATTTCTCCGAGGGCGGAAAGCATGTAGAGGTTCGCTATTGGTCTACCGCGAGAAATTGCTATATCAAGACGGGCAATCAGTTCAGCTTCACCATCAACACGATTGACGCCGATTACACGGTAGTCAACGAGGGCATAGCATCTCTTGCCGGGACGGTGAGCCTTCAGGATTACGAAAAGGTGCAGAAGCTTTGGCAGATATACGAAAATATGTCTGATGCAAACCGCGCCAAGGTCGTAAATTACGAGAAGCTCGAAGAGGCGCACAGCCACCTTGAGAGCATTGTTCCCACGGACAGATATACCATCACCTGGGACGTTGATGGTGTTACGTCCACCACTACCGCCGGCTACGGTGAGCTTCCCGTATTCGAGGGCGAGGCGTACAAGTACGGATACGAGCTTATCGGCTGGGCAGAGGAGAAGGGCGGTACACTCACCGACGTTGCTATTGCAACCGGAGATAAGACCTATTACGCCGTGTTCTCCGACGTCAGCGTCTGGGACGGCTTCATTCCCGCAATATCCGATACCGACACGGCGGACAGTCTGTTTGACGGTAATGGCACGAAGGACGATCCCTATCTTATACAGTCTGCAGATGATCTTGCAAGACTATCCGCCCTGACCAAGGGAATAAACTACGGAAGCCGAGACGTCTATTTCAAGCAGACCATCGATATTGATCTGACGGCAGGAAACTGGCAGCCTATCTGTACCGATATTGAATATCCCGACAATAAGTGGACAAGGTGGTTTACCTTCAGCGCAAATTACGACGGAGATAATCACATCATCACTCTTAAAGAGGAGTCGATGAAGATCGCCTTTGGTCTCTTCGGCGGACTTAACGGCAGCGTCAGCAACCTCGTTATTGACGGCAGCATCAGAGCTACGGGATATACGGGTGCGCTGGTCAGCCAGGCGCACAACGGCGCCACTATCACAAACGTGATCAACAAGGCGGATATTAACGCAAACGGAAACCAGGTTGGCGGACTTATTGGCAACGTTGTCAACGAGGCATCCGTCACCGTTACAGACTGTAGGAACGAGGGCAGTATTTATTCCGACGGATCCTTCGTTGGCGGTCTTGTGGGCGGTGGCTGGGCAACCGTCCTTATCTCGAACTCGGAAAATTCAGGCAGTGTTACAGGCGCATCCACCGTTGGCGGTATCACGGGCGAGCTGTGGTTCAGCGGTATGACCGACAGATGCCGGAACGTCGGCACGGTAAAGGCAGGGGCAAGCGTTGCAAGCGGAAATATCGGAGGCGCAGGCCTATACGTGGGAAATCTCATCGGCCACAGCAATCAGAACTACACCGTTACATGGATGATCAACGGAAGTGCCGAGAGCATTCTTCTTCCTTACGGTGCAGACCCCGTATACAGTGGTACACCCGAAAAGGACGGCGCGGCCTTCCTTGGCTGGGCGACCTCACAGAATGGCGAGCCCGTGGATGAGCTGCCTATGGTATGCTGCGATGCAATATACTATGCTATATTTGCCGAAGGCGACGTAGATGACCCCGAGGAGCCTACCGATCCCGAGGAACCTACCGATCCCGAGGAACCTAACGATCCCGAGGAACCTACCGACCCCGAGGAGCCCACCGATCCTGAGGAGCCCGAGAAGCTTAACATTTTTCAGCGTATCTGGAGAGCGATTTTGAATTTCTTCAGACGGCTTTTCGGTATTGGGAAAAAGTAAATTTAAAATTAAAGGAGTTTAGCACACGGCTAAACTCCTTTTCTGTTTCTGTATGAAATTGGTGAGATGCCGTATGTCCTTTCGAAGGTCTTCGTCATATGTGATGTGTCATAGAAGCCTGTTTTTTCGGCGATCTCCGTTATGGAAAGATTAGTGTTTATCAGCATGCTTGCAGCCGATTCTATTCTGATCTTGCTAATATATGCCGAGGGAGGCATTTTGCATATTTCTTTAAATTTCTTAATGTAAGAGGATCTTGAAATATGAGCAATTCGTGTCAGATCCTCTATAGTGATTTTTTCATAATACCTTTCGTGAATGAAGGATATTGATTCCATAAGAGCACGGTCCTCGCTAAGCGTTGGATTCTCATGGGCAGAGCTGGTGCTGTATGCTTTGCACAGAAGGCTGATGGTCACCATTGCGAGATTGCTTCTTATTAAGGATTCCGCAGGGTCGCTGCATTTGTCGTTTTTGGCAATGGCCTTCATTGCCTCGACCGTGGTGAGAAGCTCGTCACCCTTCAACTTCAGATGCAGAGGAACGGTAGTTTTACCTCTCATCATCGGTTCGGCACCGAAAAGCTTGTAAAAGGCGGAGAGAAATTGCATATCCGCAATATATTTACTCATAAATCCATCGCTTAATATAACGTGAAAAACGTCGAAGCCCTTGCCGCCTATATAGCCGTGGCTGATCCTGGGAGGAATGATGAAAACGTCGCCCGCCGAGGTCTTGACCACATTATCGTCTATATAGTGTGTTCCCTCTCCACGGGTTATTAAATTAATCTCAAAAAACTCCTGCTCGTGCATTCCGATGCTGTAGTCCGACATAAGGAAGGCGTGTACAAGGTCTAGGGAATGAATAAAAAAATCCGAGTGAGTGTAATAATAATGCTCGTGCCTTATTAGCTTTTGCAATTCCATAAGCGACCTCCGTGATTAGTAAAAATAAACAAAATAAGCTGTTAGTTTGTGTACATTATTGGTGTTATGCATAAAAAATAAACGAATTTACAACACAAGATGTATTTTTATACATTGATTATATCATAAACATTTTTTATAATCAAGATGTAAAATAAAAATAAATGAGGAGATTTTTGATATGAAAAAGGCAAGGCGCGTTATTTCCTTAATGCTATGCATAAGCCTGCTGTTTTCCATGGTCGCTTGCAGACGGCCGGATAAGGGAGACGGACCTGACACACCACCGGATTCCGGAAACAGTAACGCAGGAGGAGATTTGAGTATGAGTGAGTTGACCGCTATGAAGGTTAATTCGGAAAAAATACCCATGAAGCTTTGGTATGACGAGGAGGCGCCCTTCATTAATGAATGCTCTCCGAAGGCTACGATGATGGCAGGGCAGGACATCGGTTGGCAGAACTGGTCCCTGCCTCTTGGAAACGGATTTTTCGGTGCGAACGTTTTCGGCCGTGTTGAGACCGAGCGAGTTCAGATCTCCGAGAAAACTCTTGCTAACCCCTGGCAGCAGGTTAAGGTGACAAACGGAGTTACCTCCTGGCCCGAGGTCGCAGGACTCAATAATTTCTCCGAGACCTACATTGACTTTGATCACAATAAGGAAGACGTGACCAACTATGAGCGTGCCCTTGACATTGGTACGTCGGTTGCGACGACTAGCTATGATTATGATGGCGCTCACTACACGAGAGAGTATTTCGTCTCCTATCCCGACAAGGCGTTGGTTATACGTCTTGATGCGGTGGACGGACCCCTCTCCTTCACCCTTCGTCCCACCATTCCCTTTGAGCAGAAGTATATGAACGAGCCCGGGGACGGTCTTGGCAAATCGGGAAATGTAAAGTCCCTTGTAGCAGGCGGCGTAGGATATATTGAGCTTTGCGGAAAGCTTGAGTATTATGACGTTGATTTTGCCGGCTATTATCGTGTTTATACAACCGGTGGCACAGTCAGTGCTGAAACTGTGAAAAATGCCAACGGCGAGACCGACGGTACTATAAGAGTTGAGGGAGCATCCTCAGCGATAATAGTTGCCAGCTTCGCTACAGACTATGAGCTTGGCGTCGGCAATTTTGAGAACGGACAGTATAGCCATGACAAGCCTACAGCCTGGACCGACCTTGACGATGCACGTATAAAGGTTGAGAACGTCTTTGAGGAGATAGATATTGCAACCTCCGGCATGGCTGTTGACGAAATCTATAAATATCTTAAAGAAAGGCACGTTGCCGATTATCTGGAGCTTTACGGCAGGGTAAACCTTGAGCTTGATTGCGACGAGGAGGACTATAAGCTTACCACCGACAAGCTTCTTGAAAAATACAACAGCGGCAGTCACAGCTCCTATCTTGAGGCATTGCTCTTCCAATACGGAAGATACCTTATTATTGCATCCTCGCGAGACGGCTCGCTCCCCGCAAACCTTCAGGGTGTATGGAATTGCTATAACATTCCTGCCTGGACCAGCGGATATTGGAGCAACATCAACATTCAGATGAACTATTGGCACGTTTTCAGCACTAACCTTGCCGAAACGTTTATTCCTTACGTTGATTATAACAGCGCATATTTGCCCCTTGCTGAAAAGAATGCCAGCAATCTTATTGCTACACACAATCCTGCGACGTTTAATAAGGACGGTGGCAACGGCTGGACAATGGGTGTTTCGGGCAACCCCTTCTTCATCAGCAGCGACCGCTCCTGCGGTAACCTTGGTCTTTTGACTCAGCTCTTCTATGACTATTATGAGTTCACAAGAGACGAGGAGGTTTTGAGGACGGTTTATCAGGTGCTTGCAAATGCAGCACGCTTTGTTACCAAATGTGTAAAGGATTATGACGGGGTGTATCTCGTTGAATATTGCGACTCCCCCGAGATGTATGTTGACGGCGTATGGTATTACACGACGGGTACGACCTACGCACAGACACTGGCATACATAAATAATTACGGTGCACTTCAGTGCGCAAAAGCATTGGGAATAGATCTTAATGACAGCAATCTACTCTCTACCGAGGATTACTCGATCCTGGCCACCATAATGGAGCAGCTTGATAAGTACGATCCTATTAACGTAGGTCTTTCCGGACAGATAAAGGAGTTCCGTGAGGAGGACTATTACGGCTCCCTCGGTAACCCCAATCACAGACATATCTCTCAGCTTGTGGGCCTCTATCCCGGTAATATCATCAATTCGGGAACGGATGCATGGATGGATGCGGCACTTGTGAGTCTTGCGGGAAGAAACGACGGTCTTACCGATTGGCCCAACGGAACCACGGCTACAAACGAGGCCAGCATCGTTGCATGGGCGTGGGCTCATAAGCAGGCTATGTATGCCAGAGCAGGAGAGGGAGATCTTGCGCAGGAGATGCTGAAGGGCAACCTCCGTAACTCCACCCTTGAAAACCTGCTTATGGTATGTGGAAAGATATTCCAGATTGAAGCGAGCAGCGGAACTACGGCTGCTATAGCTGAGATGCTCCTCCAGAGCGATGAGGAGTTTATTGAAATTCTCCCCGCCATTCCCACCAACTGGGACAAGGGAAGCTATACCGGACTTGTTGCGAGAGGCAATTTTGAGGTCAGCGTCTCTTGGGAAAACGGCGTAGCAAACAAGATCAATATCCTTTCTGCCAAGGGCGGAAGGGTAGCTGTTAAATATCCTAATTTCTCGGACGTGAAGGTTTATGACTCTGAGGGTAAGGCGGTTAATGCTACTCTCTCAGAGGATAGAATTCTCACCTTTGACACAACGGCAGGCAGCAGCTATTACATCAGCGGATTCAAGAAGGTCGTAAGACCTGAAAGACCTGATACCCTTAATTTCGATAGAGTTGGCTACGGTGATTTTAAGCTGAGCTTTAACGGTGTAGAGGGCGCAGAAAAATATAACGTTTACGTTGCATATGAAAACGATGCATCCTACTCCTTCGTGGGAAGCACCACCGATACCTCCTTTGTTATCAAGGTAAAGGCAGGTGAGGAAAACGTAAGAAAGACCTTTGCCGTAACGGCGGTTAATTCCGATGGAGAGGAGAGCAAGAGGGCGCTTTGCTATTCGAACCCCGAGTCTCTTGGTATTGAGCTTTATTCACTTTCCTGGAACAGCGCTGATGGAAGGATCACAGTAACGGCTAACGCTAACGAAAACGCTGCGGCAGTTCGCCTTTATGCCAAGGATTCCGAGGCAGGCGAGTATAAGCAGGTTGCGGCGGCAGATGGAATTACGGTCACCGCGGATTACGATGAATCTAAGCTCTACGCACTTTCGGTAGTTGCAAAATTCACAGGCAAGGAAACCGCAAAGATGCCGCTTACTGTGGGTAATCACGAGAGCAATATCCTGACGAATAAGGAATTTGTTCCTCAGGGCAATGCGGCAGACGCTATTCTCGGAGATGACTACGGATATCCCGCGCTTACTGACGGCAGTGAGTTTAGCAGCAGCGAGGGAAGATTTGCCACTTCTGTCAAGGGCAGCTGCCTTGCGGGCACCGTTGACCTCGGCGGAGTATATAGTCTGGATGAGATGAGACTTTACGTATACAAGGATGCTTCATATGCGGGTCAGGGCCTCACGGTGGAGATCCTCAACGGCGGCGAATGGAAGACCGTAATTGATCTTCAGACTAACGAGGCGATTGCAGGTCACCTTTACGGAGGCAACGTTCCTTATATTGCCCTTGATATGCAGGGCAACGTAGGAAACAAGCTTCGTATTACCATTGAGGGCGGTGTAAGCGGAAAGAGCATTTCCTTCCACGAGATCACTCTGACGGGTAAATACCGCGGTGAGACCGAGGGATATGAAAATATCTTCTCCGGCAAGGAGTTTACACCTACAGCCGAGACTGCAGGAAACATATATAACTCATCATACGGATACGGTACTCTCACGGACGGTATTATCTTTGAGGAGTCCAGAGGCAGATTTTCAAGCAAGCAGAATGGAGGAAAGGTTGCTGCGACCATCGATCTTGGCGGAGTATACAGTCTTTCCAATATGAAGATATACCTTTACAAGGACGGTATAAGCAAGCTGGGAACGGGCATTACCGTCGAGCTGCTCTACAATGGAGAATGGACCACGGCTGCGAGCTGTTCCACCACTGACGAGATCTCAAGGTATTTGGTTGACAATCCCGGCGGTGTGGGAGACTTCCTTATATTCAATCTTGACGATGCGTATGCAAGCAAGGTCAGATTTGTAATTCCTGCACAGACGGACAGCGGTTGGACCACACTTTACGAAATTGAGTGCCTTGGCATCAAGACTACCTTGATCGATAGCGCACCCGATAATGAGCCTGATGAAGACGAGGATAAGAACATCCTCTCGGGCAAGATCTTTGTTCCTACCGATGAGGCAAGGGCGGAGGTGCTCGTTGCTTCCTGGTTCGCAGGCGGAGGATATGAGGCGCTTACCGACGGTACAAGATTTGAGGATCAGGTGGGCAGGTTCTCTACAAAGATGAACAATACCACCGTCTTTATGGATGCAACGGTCGATCTCGGCGGTGTCTATACTCTTGACAGCATAAGATTTTATATTTACGACGCACAGAAGAGCACAGAGCAGTCTAAGAAGGCAAGCATTGGTAAGGATATGCTGATTCAGGTATATTCCAACGGTCAGTGGAGTGACGTTATCGTCTGCCCTGATAATGCGAGTCTCTCTGAGCATCTGGTAATTATTGACGGCCTTAATAACGATTATCTGGAGCTTTCCCTTCAGGGAGTCAGGGCAGAAAAACTGAGATTTTACATTTCGGGCGCTGCTTCGGCTGACGGTATTACCTTCCAGGAGATTGAGTGCTACGGTGAAAAAAGTTGATTAATATGTTTAAACACAAAAATAAATAAAGGAGATCATCATGAAAACAAGAAGTATTTTTCTTATAGCAGCAGTATTGCTTGCGGCGGTATTGGCGTTTACCTCTTGTGATTTGATATCACAGTATCTACCCGGTGATAAGCATGAGCACACCTGGCAGGACGCTACATGTACCTCACCCCGAACCTGTACGAGCTGTAATGCGACCGAGGGAGATCCTCTCGGCCATACCGAGGAGGTCGTAGCAGGTAAGGAGGCCAGCTGTTCTGAAAAGGGACTCACCGAGGGCAAAAAATGCTCTCTTTGCGGTGAGATTCTTGTAGCACAGCAGGAAACTCCTATCAAGGATCATACCGAGGAGACGGTTCCCGGAAGCGATGCAAGCTGTACGGAAACAGGACTTACCGAAGGTAAAAGATGTGCCGACTGCGGTATTACCTTGGTTGAACAGCAGGAAATTCCTCTCAAGGATCATACCGAGGAGATCATTCCCGGTAAGGATGCAACCTGTACCGATAACGGTCTGACCGAGGGCAAGAAATGCTCGGTCTGCGGTGAGACTCTTGTGCCCCGTGAGGAGATTCCTCCCGTCGCGCACACAGAAGAGGTCGTACCCGGCAGAGCTCCCACCTGTACCGAAACCGGACTTACCGATGGTAAGAAGTGTTCTGTTTGCGGCACAACTCTTCTCGCTCAAGAGGAGCTTCCCATTGAGCATAAGGAAGAGACTGTTGCGGGTAAGGATCCCACCTGTACCGAAACCGGACTTACCGATGGTAAAAAGTGTTCTCTTTGCGGCGCCATTCTCCTGAAGCAGGAGGAGATATCCTCCCTTGGACACAAGGATGAAAACGGCGACTACGAGTGTGACGTGTGTCACGCAGAGCTTTGCACAAACCATATTCCCGCAGAGCCCATTGTTGAAAATAAGAAGGACTCCAGCTGTAGCGAGACAGGCTCCTATGACAGCGTAATCAAGTGCTCCGTCTGCGGTGACGAGCTTGAGAGAGAGACCAAGACTATAGAAAAGCTTCCTCACACCGAGGAGGAAATTGCAGGTAAGGATGCAACCTGTACCGAAACAGGCCTTACCGCAGGTAAGAAGTGCTCTGTTTGTGGCGAGATCCTCGAGGCACAGCAGGAGATAGGCAAGCTTCCTCACACCGAGGAGGAAATTGCAGGCAAGGATGCAACCTGTACCGAAACAGGTCTTACCGCAGGTAAGAAGTGCTCTGTTTGCGGAGAGATCCTTGAGGCACAGCAGGAAATAAGCAAGCTTCCTCACACCGAGCAGACTCTGAGTGCAAAGGATCCCTCCTGCGTTGCAACCGGACTTACCGAGGGCAAGAAGTGCTCTGTTTGCGGTGAGATCCTTACAGAGCAGGAAACCATTCCCGCCGAAGGACATAAGTGGAACGGCGGAGAAACCCTTCTTGACGTTACAACCTACGAGTGTGAGGTTTGCGGTGTACAGAAGGTAGAAAGCGCAAAGCTTGAAAATGAAGATAACATATTCTCGGGCAAGGAATTTGTGCCCACACCCGAGGCGGATGCTGTGGTTCTGAAGGCAAGCTGGTTCGCAGGCGGCGGATACGAGGTTCTTACCGATGGCACCAGGGATCAGGAGCAGGTCGGTAGATTCTCCACTCTGATGAACAACACCACCTCCTTTATGGAGGCAACCCTTGATCTTCAGGAAAAGTACGTTCTCGGCAAGGTAAGATTCTACATCTACGATACCAAGGACAACCTCACAGAGGATTATAAGAAGGCAAGCGTTGGCTCTGACATCCTTATTCAGGTTTATCTTGGTGACAAGTGGTATGACGTGGTAGTCTGCGCAAACAACGAAGAGCTTTGCGGCAACCTCGTAATCAACGAAGGCGTAAATAACGATTATATCGAGTTTGACCTCACCGGTATTGTTGCCGAGAAGGTAAGATTCCTTATCGACTCTGCGGCAAGCAAGGACGGTATTACCTATCAGGAGATCGAGTGTGGTGGCGCGCTTCTTAATGAGCACGTTCACACCGAAACTATTCTTCCCGCAGAGGAAGCAACCTGCCTTCAGGCAGGAAAGACAGAGGGTGTTGTTTGTAACGTTTGTAACACTACTCTGAAGGAGCAGCAGGTAATCGATGCTCTTGGTCACAGTTGGGGCGAGCCGATCGTTGCTGACGGTAAAACCGTAACCTCCTGTACCGTATGCGGTCTTACGAAGCTTGAGTCCGCAGATCTTGAAAGCGTAGATAATCTGTTCGCAGGCAAGAGATTCAATCCCACCGATGCAGCACTTGCAAGCGCTCTTTCCGCTTCTTGGTGGAAGGGTAGCGGATACCCCGGACTTACCGACGGTATAAAGAATGCAGATAATGCTCCCGGTAGATTTGCCACTAAGATGGCTCTTGACGGTATGATGGATGCTACCATTGACCTTGGCGGTGAGGCAGTTCTGGGAACTCTCAGATTCTACACCTACGATCCCTCGACAACCAACCCCGGCAGCCTTGGTGCCGATCTTCTCATTCAGGTTTACAGAGAAGAGAAGTGGATCGACGTAGTTGTTTGCAAGAATAACGAAAGCATACTGTCCTATCTCGTTGCAAGCGAAGGCGCATATAACGATTATCTTGAGTTCGACCTTACGGGCATATCTGCGGAAAAGATCAGATTCTACATTTCCGCATCCGCATCTACATCCGGCACATCCTACGAGGAGATCGAGTGCAGCGGCAGAGTCTTCCCCACAGACGAGCCCGTGTTTGTTGAGAACGTATTCACAGGTAAGCAGTTTGTTCCTACAGATGAGGCACTTGCAAGCGTTCTTGCCGCCTCCTGGTGGAAGGGCAGCGGATACCCCGGTCTTACCGACGGAATCAGAAATGCCGACAATGCCGCAGGTAGATTTTCCACTGTAATGGCACTCACCGGTATGATGGATGCCACGATCGACCTTGGCGGAAGCTATGAGCTTCATTCCCTGAAGTTCTACACCTACGATCCCGCTGCAGGAACAAACGCAGGCAGTCTTGGTGCTAATCTTCTCATTCAGGTTTACACAGGCGGAGAGTGGGTTGACGTTGTTACTTGTGCGGATAACGCAAGCATAGCAGCTTATCTCGTAGTAAACGAGGGTACCTATAACGATTACCTTGAGTTTGATCTTAAGGGTATCGAGGCGGAGAAGGTAAGATTCTACATTTCCGCATCCGCGGTTTCATCCGGTACCTCCTACGAGGAGATCGAGTGTACAGCTTACACAAAGTAAACAAAAACAAAAAACGGTCAGTTGTAAAGCGATCCCCGACCCAAATTCGGTTTACTTGTAATGACTGTTTATTCCTTGGAACCGACACCGTATTTCATGCGGTGTCGGTTTTTTTGCAGCCTCCGACCTTACGGATTGCGGGCTTAGTATGCCAACAGAAGTCTTTCATTGTGTAATGTTTTATATCACTTGAAAAGCTGCAGCTTATGTGATATAATGGTATCTGTAGTACGAATTTTTTTTGATTGAGAGCTTTTATGATGAAAAAAGAGATAAATTCACGGGGTGTCATGGCGTTGGCTATGGCGGTGTTCGGCACCGTAGGTGCCTTCGTCAGGGGAATTCCGCTGGCGTCGGGCGAGATCGCACTATGGCGTGCCATGCTTGCCGTGGCGATGATAGGCTTGCTTCTTGCCCTGCGTGGCGAGAAAATTGACCTTCGGTCCATCGGACGTGAGGCGATACTGCTGTTTGCCTCGGGGGCAGCCCTCGGCATAAACTGGATGCTGCTTTTTGAGGCGTACAAGCGCACCACGGTGTCGCTTGCCACCCTGAGCTACTACTTTGCGCCTGTGATCGTCACCGTCCTTTGCCCACTTGTCTTCAAGGAAAGGCTGACGAAAAAACAGATATTCTGCATTGTGGGGTCCACTCTTGGTCTGGTGCTGA
>JAZSRX010000035.1:0-2298 GCA_045538685.1 Eubacteriales bacterium
TTTAAATCCGACATAATATTATCGTTCGTTTTTAAAAAACAAGAGGTTGCCACTAAAGTAACCATCACAAGAATTGTAATCAAAGCCGTAAATTTATGCAAAATCGATCTCATATTTCCCTCCGATATAATCCGATAAAAATAGTAATAAAGACTGTTGTTTTTAATAGGATTGAACTCATACTTGCTCCCAAGTCTTTTATTTTATTATATTTCTTTTGTGACACATAGTCAAGTATAAACAAGTGTTCTCATATTTTTTCATTCAATCAAATGTACAAAGTCGACAATACAGTCAGATTGAATTTATAAAACACAAACAAAAAGGCAGAGACGAAAATCTCTACCTTTTGTCTTGGAAATCATTTTTTAATTTTTTTGTCGTTGATAAATTTGGTAACAAAGCCAACAAGCATTATTATTCCAAACACGATAAGATACCAAATGTTGCGTTCTTTGTGCTTATCAATACTTGCGTAAAGAATAACTCCTATACCTATAATAGAAAGGATAGGAAGTACAAAACGTTTGAAGATGTTAAACTCCTTTTCCTTTATCATCACAGAAATGAGAATCGGGATATACATTGCATAGAGGGTGATAATGGGAAGCTCGGAGGAATCGAAGGTGTAGGAATCAATTTTGCCCCAGGAGAAGAGTCCCGAACCAAGCAAAATGAAATACACAAACCAAAATGCACACATCAAAAGCGAGAAAATCGCAGAGTTGTGAGGCATATTGGTTTTCTTGTCAACCTGGGCAAATGTTTCGGGAGCAAAGCCCTCGCCTCTTGCAGAAAGCGAGTAAATTCCTCGGCATCCGCCAAGCATAAGTCCGTTCAGTGTTCCAAGACAGGAAATTATAACAAATATATTTATAGCAGAAGACACCGCCTTGCCAAAGAAGCCGAATGCTACGGTTGTTCCCTGCTCCTTTATTGCGTCAATTCCTGCAAGACCGAGAATACCAAAATTATAAAGTGTATATGCCGCCATTATGATAAATGTACCGGCACAAAGAGCTATTGGAAGATTTTTCTTTGAGTCCTTTATTTCGGAGTTAATAGAGGTCGCAACAATCCAGCCCTCGTAGGCGAAAATTGTGGTGCATATTGCAGGGAAAAGACCGCCTTTGGTGCTATCTGCGGGGGTTGCAAGGTGATACTCAAAGTTTTCACCAATCGAGCCGTTTACAAGTCCTATTGCAGTTCCCACAACAGCAATAAAGATAATGGGAACAAGCTTTACGATAGTAGAAGAAATCTGGAACTTACCTGCCAATTTGGGTGCTATGGTGTTTACAAAGTAGGCGAGGATAAGATAGAAGAGAGCAAGGGTAATACACTCGGGGCTGTTGAGCGAGCTGTTTGTGCCGTCAAAAAATCCGAGGGGTGCTTCGATATATCCTGCAGCGACGAGAGTGTATCTTGCACTAACCCAGGCAAGAACGGCGGTCATCGCAGGATAATAGATAAGCGACATAAACCATCCAACGTAGTAGGCATAACCCTTTCCGCACACCGCCTCGGCATAGTCCACCGCACCGCCAACCTTCTCATACTTTGTTGCCATAACGGCAAAGGTTGTGGCTATAACAACCATTATAAGCCCCGAAACTATCCAGGCAATAATGCTGTAAAGTGCGTTGTAACCTGCGTGCAAAAGCACATCCTGTGCCTTAAAAAATATTCCCGAGCCGATAACAATACCGACTACCATACATATGGCGGTAAACAAACCGTATTTTTTCTTTAAATTTTCCATTTTCCGCTCTCCTTAAAAGGATAGAGTTTTTTTACATATATTATACCCTCAATTTTGCCAAAATGCAATAGTTTATTTTATATTGTAGAATTTTGGGGCAAAAATATGAACAAATTGTTAATTTTGATATTTTTTTATTACTTTTTTTGCTTTTGATATAGATATTTAAAATCAATTATGGTATAATATAGCGGTTATGGATAAAAGGTGGGACAAGTTTGCCCTTTTTTCTGTAATACATAAAGTTGTTATCAAAAAAATATTAATATTTGGAGGAAACCCAAAATGGCAAAGAAGTATTGTTATCTCTTCTCCGAGGGTAACGCAACTATGCGTGAAATCCTTGGCGGTAAGGGAGCTAACCTTGCAGAGATGACCAATATTGGTCTTCCTGTTCCCCAGGGCTTCACTATCTCTACTGAGGCCTGCACACAGTACTATGAGGACGGCCGTCAGATCAATGACGAAATTATGGCTGAAATCATGGAATACATTGTAAAGATGGAGGGTGTTACCGGCAAGAAGTTCGGTGACCT
>JAZSRX010000004.1:0-17752 GCA_045538685.1 Eubacteriales bacterium
CTTCTTCTGTGCTACCACGCAAGGACCTGCTTCAATCAGGGTTACGGGTATTACGTTGCCTTTGGCATCGAAGATCTGAGTCATGCCCAGCTTCTTGCCGATGATAGCTTTTTTCATTTTTCCTCCATAGTTATTGGTTGACGGTTTTGATTTTACCTTTCGGCATCCGCCAACGTGACTTTTAAGGTGGGGCAAATGCCCCTCGGGATTTGAAGCTCCCGTTGTTTGCTTAGTAATTAAGCCTTGATCTCGATCTCAACACCTGCGGGAAGCTCGATGCTCATAAGAGCTTCAACGGTCTTCTGGCCGGGTTCGATGATGTCGATCAATCTCTTGTGAGTACGCATCTCAAACTGCTCACGGCTGTCCTTGTACTTGTGAACAGCACGGAGAATTGTTACGATCTCTCTGTCGGTAGGAAGCGGAATAGGACCGCTAACCTTGCTTCCGTTTCTCTTTGCAACGTCTACTACCTTTGCCGCTGCGGCGTCAATGATGGTGGAATCGTAGCTCTTAAGACGTACTCTGATTTTGTTCTGTGCCATTTTGTGTTCCTCCTTTTACGTTTTGCTTTACACCGTTTTAAGAAGGCGATGAGTTTTACACTGTTTCGGGTGTTTCAAACACCCCCAACAAAATCAGTTCGGCAAGTCCCCGCAGTGACTGACGAACCAAACTAAGTAATACAGTGTGCCATAAAGGCCTTCACTCTTGTTTCGCCCGGTTAAAATATCGGACATACTCCACGGAAATTCCCTACCTCAAGGGTAGCCACCTCCCGCTTCAACGCATATCAAGCTTTTATATTATACATTAAAGTATTTTAAAAATCAATACTTTTTCAGAAATTTCTTCAAAAAAATTTCTCAAATTTTTCACGAATTTTTATCTTTGTTTTTGTATATATTGCACAAAAATTATAAGATTCCTTGATGTCAGGAACAAAAGCAAGATATTTCTTGGGAATTTTTTAACTTTTTTCGCGTTTGTTTACAGTTTGTTAACATATATGATGTAAAATATATAAATATAACACTTATTTTTATCGCGTCATCGCACGTGTATATAATTAAATGAAGGAAAACGGTTTATGAAAAAACTCAGAACAATCGACATATACACCATACCGCTGCTGTTTTTAATACCTGCTGCGGTCACTTTAAGATGCTTCGCACTGCTTACATCCTTTAACAGTGAGACTATGCATTTTGATAACAAGTCTGCCTTTATGATAGGCAATATAATTGTTATTGTTTCAATACTTGGTTTTTTGACATATCTTCTTATCGGCGAAAAAGAACGGGAGCTTATTACAAAAAACAACAATGCAGCATCATATATTCCTGCCGGAATTGTAAGCACAGCACTTCTCTTTATGGGTGCCGAGAATATCGGAATGGCATTTGGCGGATATCCCGCAGGTGTGCTTTCAATACTTGCATTTCTTTGCGGAGTGCTTGCATTTCTGTCGGTTGTATCATTTTTCCTCGCCATTTTTATTGAGAGAGAAGAAAATCTTTATAAGGCGGCATTCAGTCTGTGTATAGTTTTCTTCCTTGCAATCTACGCGACTTTGATTTATTTCAACAAGCAGGTGCATCCCACAAACTCCCCCAACAGAATAATTGACGAGATGGCATACCTCAGTGCGTCGCTCTTCTTCCTCTTTGAAGCGAGAATTCCTCTCGGACGCACAAAATGGCGTGGATATATCGCCTTTGGTCTTATCGCTACACTTCTCTGCTACTACTCGGCAATTCCCTCGCTTATCTTCTACTTTGTAAACGGATACACGGTTTCGGAAAGTTTGTTTGAGAATATTCTCACTCTCGCTCTTTCCATCTTTATTTGCTCCAAGGTTTTGCAATACAAGCGTCTTACTCCCGATGCTGAGTGTGATACGGCAAAGCAGATTGCCTTTATCGCCTCTAAAAGAGCAAAGGAGTTAGAGGATCATCGCAATCTTCCTCACGCACACGAAAATGATAATAAGGAAGAAAATGATGACACAGAGGATACTTCAAACTATACCTTTGACCTTTCCACACCCGATGAAAACTCCGAGAAAAACATCTCCGAATAAAACCTTTATCAAAATTTAAGGATAAATTTATGAAAAAAATACTCGTCATTGACGGTAACAGCATTATAAACCGAGCATATTACGGTATGCGTCCCTTAACCACAAAAAGCGGTAAAACAACCCACGCCGTCTACGGCATGATCAATATTATATCACGTCAGCTTAATGCTGTCAAGCCGGACTATGCGGCGGTTGCTTTCGACCTTAAAGCACCCACCTTCCGCCACGAGATGTACGGGGAGTACAAGGCGGGAAGGCACGCAACCCCCGATGATCTGATCTCACAGTTTCCCGATGCAAAGGAATGTCTCTCGCTTATGGGACTTCATATTCTTGAGCTTCCCGGATATGAGGCAGACGATATTCAGGGCACAGTGGCTAAAATGGCACACACAAAGCCGGATACCGAGGCATATATTCTTTCGGGTGACCGAGACCTTTTGCAGCTTATCGACGACCGCGTTACAGTTTTACTTGCAACAAACAGCGACACAAAGCGAATGGACAGAGCCGCTTTCAAGGATGAATACGGCATAGAGCCCGAAATGTTTGTTGATATGAAGGCACTTATGGGCGACTCCTCGGATAATATCCCGGGTGTAGCAGGTGTAGGAAAGAAAACGGCGGCAACACTTATAGAAAATTTCGGCTCGCTTGACGGAATTTACAAAAATATTGATGATAAACGCATATCGAAGGGTGTAAGAGAAAAGCTTTTACGCGACAAGGATAATGCATATCTTTCAAGACGTCTTGCCGAGATATGCACAAATGCACCCATCGATTACTCTCTTGACGAGCTGGAAATAAAAAAACTCGATTCACCCGGGCTTTTCAGAAAATTCACAGAGCTTGAACTTAACTCGCTTATAGTTAAGTTTGGTCTTACCGAAGCAGAGGAAAGTCAGAGTGAAATCGAAGATACCCCACTTTTAAATGCCACAGATCTTTATACAAAGTTACAACCCGAAGATCTTGAAAAAAATGTAAGTTCCCCCTTTTCTTTAGAGATTTTGAACGGTATAGTTTACATTTCTTGTGAAAACGGACATTTTTCTTACTCGGGAGAACTTTCGATGCTTGACAAAATCATACACAATTCCGAGATTATTTGCTATGATGGAAAGGCACTTTATCACACCTTGAAAAAGGGTGAATGTGATCCTTCGGGCATCAGGTTTAAGGATCTGTTGCTCTACTCTTACGTGCTTAATCCGGGTGGAGGAAGTCCCTCGGTTCATTCTCTTGCAACCTCATTTGCAGGCAAGACTCCAGAGCCCGAGTCGCCCTGCTCCTCTCTCTTTTTCGACATAGAAAAGGCGATGAGAGAAAGAATTTTTGAGATTGGTGCAGAAAAAATTCTTTTTGACATTGAGCTTCCCTTAATCAACCTTCTTTCAGAAATGGAAGAGAACGGATTTATGATAGATTCAAAGGGTATGCTTGAATACAGCGAAGCACTTGACGGGCTTGCAAGCGAGCTTACAACCAGAATTTATATGCAGGCGGGCAAGGAATTTAATATTAATTCTCCCAAGCAGCTTGGCGAGGTGCTTTTTGAAGATCTTGCTCTTCCCTGCAAGAAAAAGAAAACCAAAAGCGGTTATTCTACCGATGCTCAGACTCTTGAGGAGCTTCGCTCCTGTTCGCCTATTATCGACGATATTCTTGAATATCGCCAGGTAACCAAGCTTAAAGGCACATATGCCTCGGTTTTGCCCACACTTGCTGATGAAAGCAGCCGAATTCACACCGATTTTAAGCAAGCCCTTACCGCAACAGGCAGACTTTCCAGTGCGGAGCCCAATTTGCAGAATATTCCCATCAGAACCCGTATGGGCAGACAAATGCGTAAATACTTTATTGCAAAGGACGGTTATTCTCTTGTAGATGCCGACTATTCACAGATAGAGCTTCGCCTGCTTGCACACATCTCGGGCGACTACACGATGAGAGAGTCCTTCATTTCGGGCGAGGATATTCATACAAAAACCGCTTCGGCGGTATTCGGAATTCCCGAAAACCAGGTAACAGAGGAAATGCGTAAACGTGCGAAGGCGGTTAATTTCGGCATTGTTTACGGCATTGGCGGTTTTTCTCTGGCAAAGGATATAGGCACAAGTGTTGTAGAGGCATCACAGTATATCAAAAATTACAAGATGAATTATCCCGACATCGAATGTTATCTTGAAAATGTGGTAAAGGATGCTGAACGTGACGGCTACACAACCACCGCCTTTGGCAGACGCAGATATATTCCCGAGCTTCACTCACAAAACGGAAATATGCGTGCCTTTGGCAAACGTGTTGCTATGAATGCTCCAATTCAAGGCACTGCCGCCGATATTATGAAGCTTGCTATGCTGCGTGTTGACTCTGCATTAAAACGCGAGGGTCTTGATGCAAAAATTGTTATGCAGGTACACGACGAGCTTGTTATCGAAGTGGCTGACTCTCAGATTGATGTTTGTAAAAAAATCGTACAAAGAGAAATGGAGTCAGCGGCGGAAATTTCCGTTCCTCTTACCGTCGATGTAACCGTCGGAAAGAATTGGTTGGAACAAAAATAAAATCAATAACAAAATCAAATACAAACCAAAAAAGTCCCGGATTTCTCCGGGACTTTTTCTATAAAATCACAAATAAATAGTAGAATCAATAAATAATCAGCTTTTTAATACCAGAAAGTCCGCCCGAAGGATTATCCGAGGCAAAGACCGACTCGGTAATGTCATTATCCTGTGCAACCTTCATACAGGATGTGCGGAACTTCTTTGCAACCTCAAAAAGTGTCTCGTTGGGTGCAGGGTAATAAACGGTTATTTTTGCTTCGTTTGTTCTGCACTCATCGACCTCAGAACGATTCATAGATGATAAAACCGTTCTGCTTTCATCGCAGGTGGCAACAACGTGGCACTCAATATTGCAGCCCACATACAGCTTATCTGCATCAACGGTTGCGTTGGTGTTAGAGGTGTGAACCTCTGCTTCAAGACCTATTTCATCGTAATTATGACAATCTATGTTTACATTTACCGCAAAAGGCGAGGTGAATTTGATGCCAACATAGGAAACATTGTCGCCTAACGTTTCAGAGGCAACACCGCTGTAACGAATTTCTCCCGATATTGTTGCAATGCCGTTTTCCTGCTCTACGTTTTCAATTTTCGGTGTAGAGGTAAAGAAAACAATCTCTCTTATGTTATCTGCCTCAAGCTCCCCTCTGTCAATCTCTGCACTGTGAGCTTCCTTTACCGATGCCACGTCAATAAGCTTTGAATAATTGAAGCTATCGTAGGTGTTATCGGTAAAGCAGTCGGTTGAGTAGCCGTCAAGCACAAGCTCAACGCTCTGATTTCCCTCTCCGATCACGCACATTTCAAGGATTGCCGACATAACCACCTCGCAACCTGCATCATCTGCATTAACGGTTGATTTCAGCGAGCTGACGGTTACATAGGGAATAAGATGCATATCGGGCGAAACTTCTTCAAAGTCAACATTTTCTTCAAAGGAAATGCTTTTTTCTACTCCGTATGCGGGCTCGTCACCGTTGCTGATAACACTGCATATACGAAGGCGACCTTTCAGCGAAACTCGCTCTTCCTCACACTTTACGTCGTCAACAAAGCACTCTGTAAAGGAATGAACAACCCGAACCTCGTCTGCAATCGCCCCCTCCAGCCGTGCTACCGACTCAGCAAACTCCCTCTCGCGAAGCGAAGATGCTTTGCTTATACGAACATTTGCACATCCTTTATTGATTTCGGGTGTATTTTCGCCTTCAAAGGCATCTCCCGTAACCGCAACAGATACATTCTCGGAGAGCTTTACACTTCCCACAAGAGATGCTTTTGCATTTATTTTTCTCGGCCCTGTAAGTCGCAACGCATAGTTTGAGACTCTGGTATCGGCAATAGAGTCGTTGTAATTATCTCCCGAGCATTTTATAGAGTAATCATAGTCAGAGGTGAACTCAGCCGAACAAAGCTTTCCCTCGGAGTCAAGGTATATTACGTTATAAACCACAACACCCGAAAATTCTACAGTTTCTCCGCCTGCAAATCTGCCCGATGGGCGAAGAGTTGCCTCTGTAAAGAGTATTTTTCGTACATCACCGAGATAATCGGGTATCGAATAATCGGTCTGACTCTCGGTGTATACGTCAGCACATTTAATGCTTTTAATATAGCTGGTATCTGTTTTAAAATCCATAAAAATTCCCCACTTTCATTCAATATTCATTACGAATATATTCGAGAGTGGGGAGATTTATTACATTTTAAATTACACCGATTCCGATAGCAGCCAAAATCATAACTACTGCAGAAAACAGAGCACCAAAGCAACCTGCAACAGTAAGCAATCGGGAGATAACCTTTTCTCCTAAAGCATAAAGTGCTGCTCCAACGGCGGTGATGCTGGCGAAAAGCAGAACCCAATAAGTAGTATTAACAAATACTATGAAACAGATCGCACTGACAATCATAAATAATAATGCCTGACCAAGTTTTCTCATCTAAATTCTCCTTTACTGAAAATAGTTAATTACAATCCCATTGACTGCATCAATCTCTTGTTAAATTCCTCGGCGGTATTAAAGCCCATTTTCTTCTGACGGTTGTTCATTGCGGCAACCTCGATTACTACCGAAAGGTTGCGTCCCGAGGATACGGGAAGCACGATGCTGGGAACACTAATGCCGAGAATATCGGTGGTCTGCTCGTCAAGGCCAAGGCGGTCGTACATCTTGTCGTCCTGCCAGGTTTCAAGATTGATTATAAGGTCAATTTTTTCGCTCTCCTTAACCGCACCCATACCGAAAAGACGGCGAACGTCAACAATGCCGATTCCGCGAAGCTCAACATAGTGGCGGATTATCTCGGGTGCCTTGCCGATAAGGGTGGTTGCGGATACACGCTTTATCTCAACCGCATCGTCTGCTATAAGACGGTGTCCGCGTTTCAAAAGCTCAATAGCCGTTTCGCTCTTACCTACACCCGAATCACCAAGAAGCAAAATACCCTCGCCATATACCTCTACAAGAACACCGTGACGGGTGATGCGAGGACCAAGCTCAACATTAAGAAAGGCAATCAAAGCCGCCATAAAGTCTGATGTTGACTTGGTTGTACGAAGAAGAGGAACGCGATATTTTGCCGCCAAGGCAACAATTTCCTTTTCCACAGGCAAAGAGGATGTGTAAATAACACCTGCCGGCTCGGTTTTAAAGAAATCGTCGAGCTTTGAAAGTCTTTCCTTCTTAGACATTTTGGAAAGATACATATTTTCCACCTTACCTATTATCTGCAGTCTTGCCTGCTCGTAATAGTCGTAGAATCCGATTATCTGAAGTCCCGGTCTGTTGACACGGCTACAAGTAATATCAATATTTTCGGGCAAATCGGGCAGATGCAACACCTCAAGTGAGAACTCGCCAATTACCTTTGACAGCTTTACCGAATAAAGTTCGTCCATATTAATTCCTTCCTTGCTAAAAAAGTAATATTATCAAAATAATAATAGCACAAATCCGGGCTGATTTCAATAGTTTTTTAATTTTACAAAAAAATCGGGGCAAATTTTGTATAAAACTTGCTTTAACTCAAAAAATCTGTTAAAATATATTTAACTATATCGGTAAAGGAATATTTTATGAATAAATCTGATTTTATAAAGCAATATGAAATATCAAATGCCTATCCAATAGATCCTTCACGCAAGGCGATGCCTGCCGAGGCATTTAAATCTGCTATATGCGAGTTTTTGGACAACAGATTTTCGGGTGCGATAAAGGCAAGGGCAGAAATAATCTCCGCACAGCCCATACTTATCTCGGCTGATTATGCGGCATATTTCTTTAAAATGCTGCTTACCTACATATACGGCAGAACATTTTTAAATGCAGAAATTGCGTCTGACGAAAACGGACTTAACATTATTATAAGTGCCGACGAGGAGCTTCCGCTTGTCGAAAGCGAGCAGAGAGAATTAATACGTCTTGCAAGAAATGCCGGCTTTGAAATCAAGCCCGAAAGCAGTTCTATAAAGCTGACAACAAGGTTCTCCACTGCAGCACTCCACCGCGTATATGCTGTGTCTATTCACGACGGAAAACGCATTATGCTTGGCAAGCTTGTAGAGATCTTCTACCACGGCGAGCTCCTCTCTGCCGATCCGCCCCCAAAGCAGGAAATGAAGATTGTAAAAAAGAAATAAAAACAAAGGCAATACCGAGAAGCTTCAAGGTGTTGCCTTTGTTTTTCTATTTATGCCAGACATGCCGCCGATGAAGCTTTTGCTCTTGAAAAAACTATGCCGCCGTCTGGTGTTCCGTTTTGTCTGTGCTTTCATTTCGTGGGAACACCGCGAGTTTTTGCAATTTGGATCCTTACTCCAAATTGATTTGCTTTAGCAAATACCAAAAACTCCTGACGTTATCGAAACGCCGCCCCGACTATGCCGCCTTTTGTTGTTCTGCTATTTCTACGTGGTTTAGCATATTTTCAATGAAAATTCCGTAGCCCTCTGTCGGGTCGGCTACTAGAACGTGGGTAACTGCTCCTACGATCTTTCCGTTTTGGATTATGGGACTGCCCGACATTCCCCTTACAATACCGCCCGTCAATGCCTTCAAGGTTTCGTCGGTCACCCTTACACGAAAGGATTTTGAGCCCTCTGATGAACGGTCTATATCGTAAATTTCAATTTTGTATTCTGCCGTTTTTCCGTTCTTCAATGTAGAAAGAATATATGCCTCGCCCTCGCAAACCTCCTCGCGTGTTCCGATTGGCATCTCCTTTGCAGAGGAGACCGACACGTCTGTCATTACACCGAAAACACCGCACTCGGAATTTACGGTAAGATCGCCTATATCCCTGTCGGTCAGAACACCGCAAAGCTCGCCGGGCTTGCCAACCTCTCCCTTATGAATTCCGCCCAGAATAACACCGCAAATGTCTCCGCTTTCCATAGGGATTACCTCACCGCTGTCAGAGTCGCATATTCCGTGGCCAAGACCGCCAAAAACACCTGTTTTGGGATCAATAAAGGTCACCGTTCCAAGTCCTGCCGTAGCATCTCGGAGAGTTAAGCCAAGCCGATACTCGCCATCCTCTAAGCTTGGGCGAATTTCAAGTGCGATTTCATTACCCCGATGTAATGCACGAATGCTGACACTTTTTCCCTCGGATTTTTCTACCATTTTCTTGACATCCGAGGCACTTTTTACCTCTCTGCCGTCAATCGAGAGAATTACGTCACCGTTCTTTAAGGCGGGAATTCCCTTTGCCTCGGTAACAGTTACATATTTCTGTCGAATTTTCATACCAAAAACCTGACCGCCCACAATCAGTGTGGTCGGCTCTGCCTCTTTTTCATCCTTGCCGAAGAAAAGCTCAAAGAATCTTGAACCAACCTGAACATTTTCTGCAATAGTCGGAACGTAATTCTCTGTCACCGCTTCGTCGGTATCAGCACCCTGCTCCGCCGAGGCAAAGACAGCAAACGGACTCAAAAGGGTATATATAGTAAGAATGAAGCATAAAGCTTTCATTGTTATTTTATTTTTCATACTTTTTCCTTCTCTAACACTATGATTTGCTATGTATTACTTTGCACATTTTTTTGCTTTCTATGTGTTACAAAAAGAGGAAAAAACGTTTTTTTGTTTAAAAAATATAAATATTTATTTACAAAATAATTAAAAATCTCCCGCTTTTCGGGAGATTTTTTGTATTTTTTTATTTGCCCTGTTCCTTAAGTGCAGCTCTCTTCTGTGCCTGCATTCTCTTACGGGCAGGTGTGTCAAGAATAACCTTACGAAGTCTTATAGACTTGGGAGTTACTTCGATAAGCTCCTCGTCTGTAATAAACTCGATCGCCTCTTCAAGAGAGAGCTGAACGGGTGTGATAAGAGTAAGCTTTTCATCTGCACCTGTGGAGCGAATTGCGGTAAGATGCTTTTCCTTGCATACGTTTACCTCTATGTCATCCGGCTTTGGGTTTTCGCCAACTATCATACCCTCATAAACAGGTGTTGCAGGGCCGATGAAGAGAGGTCCTCTGTCCTGTGCCTGGAAAAGACCGTAGGTGGTGGAAACACCCTTTTCGGATGCAACAAGAGAGGATGTAAAGCGAGTCTTTATCTCGCCTCTGAATGGCTCATATCCTGCGAAAATCGAGGAAATAAGTCCCTCTCCGCGTGTATCTGTAAGAAGCTCGGAACGGTAACCGAACAGACATCTTGTAGGAATTGTATAGAACAGCTTCTGACGGCGGCCGTGAAGCTGCATATCGTCAAGAGTTCCCTTTCGTGAGCCAAGCTTTTCCATTACCGAACCCATATATTCCTCGGGAACGTCAATAATAACCTTCTCAATCGGCTCGCACTTCACGCCGTCAATCTCTTTATAAAGCACTCTGGGGTTGGAGCAGCAAAGCTCATAGCCCTCACGACGCATATTTTCGATAAGAATGGAAAGATGCATTTCGCCTCTTCCCGCAACCCTGAAGGAGTCGGTAGTTTCACCGTCGGTAACACGAAGCGAAACGTCTTTAAGAAGCTCTTTGTAAAGGCGGGCACGAAGGTGACGTGAGGTAACGAACTTACCCTCTTTACCTGCGAAGGGAGAATCGTTAACCGAGAAGGTCATCTCCATTGTCGGCTCGCCAACCTTTACAAATTCAAGGGGCTCTACCTTTGCAGGAGAACAAACCGTATCACCTATGGAAATATCCTCGCAACCCGAGAAGCAGATGATATCGCCAACCTGTGCCTCGGTTACGGGAATACGCTTAAGTCCGTCAAACTGGTAGATAGAAACAATCTTTGCCGGACGGTTTTTGCTGTTGCCGTGATAGTTACAAACAACAACTCCCTGTCCCTGCTTTATCGAACCTCTCTCAATACGTCCGATACCGATACGGCCAACAAAATCGTTGTAGTCGATAGAGGAAACAAGAAGCTGAAGGGGCTCGTCCTCCTCGCCGTCGGGAGCGGGCATATATTCAAGAATTGTGTCAAGAAGGGGTGTAAGATCCTTGCCGGGTGTGTGGGGATCAAAGCTTGCAGTTCCTGCTCTGCCCGAGCAGAAGAGCATAGGAGAATCAAGCTGCTCGTTTGTTGCATCAAGCTCAAGAAGAAGCTCAAGAACCTCGTCACCGATCTCATCAAGGCGGGCATCGGGACGGTCAACCTTGTTTACAACAACGATAACACGGTGATTCATAGACAGTGCCTTTTCAAGCACGAAACGGGTCTGGGGCATAGGACCTTCCGCCGCGTCAACAAGCAGGATAACACCGTTTACCATTTTAAGTATACGTTCAACCTCGCCGCCGAAATCTGCGTGGCCGGGAGTGTCGATAACATTTATTTTAACGCCCTTGTAGTGAATAGCGGTATTCTTCGCAAGAATGGTTATTCCTCTTTCTCTTTCCAGGTCATTTGAGTCCATTACTCTGTCCTCTGTCTCCTGGTTCTCGCGGTATATACCGCCCTGGCGAAGCATCTCGTCAACGAGAGTAGTCTTGCCGTGGTCAACGTGGGCGATTATAGCAATATTTCTTAAATCTGTACGCTTCATCTTTAAGGCCTTTCAACAAGTAAAATTTCAACTTAACTATTTTAGCACAACACTCTCTAAAATTCAACATTATTTTTAAATTATTTTATGCCTTAGAAAGTTTTTTAATAAAAGCAGTAATTAATCGTGCTGGGCATAGGTAAAACCTTCGCCGTTTATCTCGTGAGCACGGGAAATACTTACAAATGCCGTGGAATCTATTCGCTTTATTACGTTCATCAATGCGGCATACTCACGCATTGTAAAGGTAACCATAAGAACCGTCTTATGCTGACCGGAATAGCCGCCCGTAGCACCGAAGATGGTTGTTGTTCTGCGAACCTCCTCGCGAATGGCAAGGTTGATTTCCTCATACTTATCCGACACGATCTGTGCGGTAAATGCCTGACCGCCGCCGATGAACATTCGCTCTATTACCATTGCCGCAAGCCAAGCGGAAATTATACCGAGAAGAGTGAGGATAAGATCCTTTATTACAAACAAACCGAGAATAACGGTTGTGGCATCAATTACGAAAATAACGGTGGAGCTTTTCCACTTTTTAAAGAACTTACAAACAATAAAAGCAAAAATGTCAATTCCGCCGGTTGAGCCACCTCCAAGGAAGGTTAAGGCACATCCCGTACCAACGCAAAGACCGCCGAACAATGCACTGATAATCAGGGCGATATCTGAGTGGGGCGAGCTTTGCAAATGGAATACTCCGTGCAATATATCCGGCGACACAAGATGCATAAACAGCGAAATTGCAGGGGGATACAGTATGGTTGACGCAAGTGTCTTGATAGCAAAATCCCAGCCGAGAAAAATAAGTCCCAGGAAGAACAGTCCCCATGTCATCACTCCTATGATAATGTCAATGGAAACACCTTTAAAAATTTCTCTAATAATTATGGAAATACCGGTTACACCGCCTGTAACCAGATTAAATGGTACGACAAATATCGCACAACCGAATGCAAGAATAAGTGTGCCCAAAATTACAAGACCAAGGTTTTTCATTTGTAGAAGCAATTCTTTTCTGTTATGCTCTGTTTTTAATTTCATAATCTGCACCTTTTAAATAATAATTGATGATACATTTTCTTTCCAACATAATATTTTACCATAAATTAGTCGATTTTTCAATAAAAAGAGGATATTTTTTAAAAAAATCCTTCCTCTTGACAATTCACCGACTGTAATATATAATAATTATGTTAAAAAATAAAAGAAGGAAAACTCTTATGACCGATATAAAAGTTCAGGATTTTAAATCCAAGCTGACAAAGTTTTTTTCTGAAAACGGACTTTCATCCTATCTTTCAATAGAGAGAGTTGAAAAGTTTTATGAGCTTACCGTTCGTATGCTTACCGAAAACGAAAAATACAATCTTACCGCCATTACCGATATAGATAAGATCATTCTCAACCACTATGCCGACTGTGTGGCAATGGCATCACGGCTGAAAAAGGGTGCGACGGTTATCGACGTGGGATGCGGTGCGGGATTTCCCTCTCTGCCACTGGCTATTGTTCGCCCCGATCTGAAAATCACAGCGGTTGACTCTACCGCCAAACGTGTAAATTACGTTAAAGAAACTGCAGAGATGCTTGGGCTTGATAATCTCAATGCAATAGTTATGAGAGCCGAGGACGGCGGAAAAAGCCCCGAATACCGCGAAAAATTTGACTATGCCACAGCACGTGCCGTTGCCGAAATGCGTGTTCTGTCGGAGCTGACTCTTCCCTTTGTAAAGGTTGGCGGAAAGCTTGTTGCAATGAAGGGAAAAAACGCCGAATTTGAGCTTTCGTCCGCAAGAAAGGCAATTGCTACCCTGGGAGGACGAAACACCGTCTGCGAGAATATTACCCTGCGTGGCGAGGGCGAAACACTGACTCATCCTCTTATTATTATAGACAAAAAAGAAAGAACGCCCCAAAACTTCCCACGCCCATTTGCACAGATATCAAAAAAGCCGCTTTAATTATTTAAGATAGGGTTTTCGCTGAAATTAAAAACAGGAACAGACGCATCTGTTCCTGTTTCTCTTTATTTTTTAAATATATTGATTTTTTCCCAGTTTGCTTTTCTCTGCTCTATTCTCTGCTTTTGCTTGATCATTCTGTCAAAGCTTTCCTTGTCAAGCTGTTCAATATCAAGATTTTTACCCTTTTCTATTCTGTCAAGATACTCGCTGTAATTATAAAGAGCTACGTTAGCAACAAACTCGCAAATCTCCATACTCTCGAATGCTACCTTGTCGTGATTTATCCAATCAAGCTCGGCTGCATAATAGTCGTGAAGCAAATTCCAAAGTCGCTCTTTTCCGTCTGCCCAGAGAAGATTGTAAATCTTATTACATCTGCCGGCAGAGAAATTAAGAAATCCCTTTTTAAGCGGAACATACATTCCGTGCTGCATAAGGAACTCTTTTATTTTCTTATAAACTACCGGAACCTGCCCGTAATACTTACGAAAGAGAGTTGCCCTTGACTGTTCGGAGTAAACTCTATGATGAATAAGCACTCTGTCTACAACACTGACTCTCTCTGCAAGCGACATAACAGAGCAGACAAAATGCACGTCCTCGAACACATAAAGATCGGGGTCAAAGCTGATTTTCTTATCGAACAGGAAGGATGTCAATATAAGCTTGTTCCACACATATCCTGTGGTGCTGCCAAGAATGTAATCGGGATGCTCGTTTTTTGAGGTGACAACACCGTTTTCAAAAATGAAGCTGTGGGGCTCACCCGAAGGCAGAGAATACTTATTTTCGCTCTCGTTATAGATGTCAAACTTTGCAACCGCAACATCAAGGTTCTCTTGTTCTGCTATGTCATAAAGCGACTGAAGCAGTGTGGGCTCATACATATCATCCCCATCAAGAAAGATTATGTATTTACCTGTAACAAGGTCAAGTCCGGCATTTCTGGCAACAGAAGGTCCCGCATTGTCCTGTCTGATGCAGAACACTCTTTCATCCTTTGCCATAAAGCTTTCGATTATCTCGGCAGAATTATCTGTCGAGCCATCATCCACGCATATAAGCCGAATGTCAGAAAGTGTCTGTGAAAGAACATCTCCAATAGCTCTTGAGAGATACTCACCGGCATTGTACACAGGCATTATGACAGATATCTTTACTTTTTTCTCAAAAATGTTTTCCATAATACATATACCTTTATTTTATTTACCTTTATTGTACCACTTTTTGCTATACTTGTCAAGATGAAGAAAACAGATAATTAACAAGAGCAAAACAAGCTTTTCTTTTACTGAACTATTCGCAAAAAAACAAGCAACCGCGAGAAAAATGTAAACCATTGTTTTCATATCGACAAAAAAGAGTCGCAAGTGCGACTCTTTTTTATTTATTACATTTACACGTCAGAAAGAACAAGCATATCATTTTCGCCGCCGAGAATAACATCATCGTCATCTGCGGTGGGAACAAAGGTATGGCTCTCTTCGATAATCTGATCGTTGCTTATCTCGCCCTCGTCCTCGATCTCAACAGCACGATACTTGCCAAGACCTGTACCTGCGGGAATAAGCTTACCGATAATAACGTTTTCCTTAAGGCCGAGAAGTCTGTCCTTCTTACCTGCAATAGCTGCTTCGGTAAGAACTCTGGTAGTCTCCTGGAAGGATGCGGCGGAAAGGAAAGACTCGGTCATAAGAGCTGCCTTGGTAATACCAAGAACAAGACGGGAACCTTCTGCCTTGCAAAGACCAATTTCACCGTTCTCAATTCTTCTCTCGATTTCCTCGTTTGCCTCGCGGAACTCAACGATATCAACCTTAGTACCTACAAGAAGGTCGGTGTCGCCTGCCTTGGTGATCTCGATCTTACGAGTCATCTGACGTGCGATACACTCAATGTGCTTATCATTGATTTCAACGTCCTCACCGCGGTACACCTTCTGTACCTCACGGATAATATAGTCATAAACACCGTCAATGGATCTTGTACGAAGAACGTCTGCGGGGTTAAGGAAGCCCTCGGTCAACTGTTCGCCGCACTTAAGCTCCTGACCGTCCTCGATGCAAAGACGCATACCGAAAGGAATTTCGTAAACAACATCGTCAGCGACGGGAAGACCGTCTCTGTCAATAGCATTCTTGATGATAACCTTGGAAAGCTTCTTATCCGAAACGATGTGAGCTGTACCTGTATATTCGGTAATAACAGCAGTCTTCTTGGGGCGGCGAGCTTCGAAGAGCTCCTCTACTCTGGGAAGACCCTGAGTAATATCCGAACCTGCAACACCACCGGTATGGAAGGTTCTCATTGTAAGCTGTGTACCGGGCTCACCGATAGACTGTGCAGCAATAACACCAACTGCCTCACCGATTGCAACGGTTGTACCGTGTGCAAGGTCTGCACCGTAACAACGAGCACAAACACCACGCTTTGCAAGACAGCGAAGAATGGTACGAACCTTAACCTGAGTAATGCCTGCTGCTATAATATCGTTTGCAATATCCTCGTCCATCATTGTATCTGCACGAGCGATAACTTCGCCTGTCTTCTCATTGATAACGTCTTCAACAGGATATCTGCCAATAAGACGCTCGAAGAACTTTTCAACAACTACCTGACCTGCAACAATGTCCGAAACGATAATACCGCTCTTAGAGCCGCAATCCTCCTCACGAACGATAACGTCCTGAGAAACGTCAACAAGACGACGGGTAAGGTAACCCGAGTCAGCGGTACGAAGTGCTGTATCCGAAAGAGACTTACGTGAACCCTTTGCACCCATAAAGTACTCGAGCATTGTAAGACCTTCACGGAAGTTGGATTTAATGGGAATTTCAATTGTCTTACCGTTGGTGGCAAACATAAGACCACGCATACCGGCAAGCTGTCTCATCTGCTTGATAGAACCACGGGCTCCCGAGGTTGCAATCATATTAAGAGAGTTGTATTTATCAAGGTTAGCGATAAGAGCATCGGTAACTGCATTTGTAGTCTTATCCCAAACGTCAATAACCTGCTTATAACGCTCGTCGTCGGAAAGTTCACCCCAAGCAAAGAGATCGTTGATCTCCTCAACCTGCTTTGCGGCGTCCTCAAGAAGTCCCTTCTTTTCGGTAGGAATGGTCATATCGTATACCGAGATAGAGAGAGAACCTCTTGTGGAATACTTATAACCCATAGACTTGATTTCGTCAAGAACCTTTGCCGCCTCAGCAAAGCCGTGATACTTGATAGTAAGGTCTACAATCTCTTTAAGCTTCTTGGATGTTGTAGCGAAGTTAATCTCAAGAGAGAAGGGATCAACACTTCTGTCAACATAACCAAGGTCCTGAGGAATTCTCTGGTTAAAGATAAGTCGGCCGTAGGTTGCATCAATAAGAGCACTCTTTTCCTCGCCGTCAATAACCTTAGTAACTCTTACCTTAATGGGAGCGTGAATACCGAGACGCTTGTTCTCGTATGCCATCTCAACCTCGTTGAAATCGCGGAACACTCTGCCCTCGCCGATCTCGAGGGGATGATCAATAGTAAGATAGTAAGAACCAAGAACCATATCCTGAGAAGGAACGGTAACTGCCTTACCGGAAACGGGCTTAAGAAGGTTATTTGCAGAAAGCATAAGGAATCTTGCCTCTGCCTGTGCCTCGCTGGAAAGAGGAACGTGAACGGGCATCTGGTCGCCGTCGAAGTCGGCATTGAACGCAGGACATACAAGGGGATGAAGCTTAATAGCTCTGCCCTCTACAAGAACCGGCTCGAATGCCTGAATGGAAAGACGGTGAAGTGTAGGTGCACGGTTAAGGAGAACGGGATGCTCCTTAATTACATACTCAAGTGCGTCCCAAACCTCGGGAGCTGCCTTGTCCGCCTTCTTCTTTGCATCTCTGATGGAATTTGCCTTCTGAGTTTCGATAAGACGCTTCATAACGAAGGGCTTAAAGAGCTCGAGAGCCATTTCCTTAGGAAGACCGCACTGGTAAATCTTAAGCTCGGGGCCTACAACGATAACCGAACGGCCGGAATAGTCTACTCGCTTACCAAGCAGGTTCTGACGGAAACGTCCCTGCTTACCTCTGAGAATCTCAGAGAGCGACTTGAGGGGACGGTTGGAA